>CAYTSJ010000175.1:0-5103 GCA_964440385.1 uncultured Pusillimonas sp.
GGGTCTATGGCACGCCGCCGCAGGGCAATGCCAACTACGCATGGCTACAGCACATGCTGCACCACCTGCGCCCCACGGGCCGCGCAGGCATTGTGCTGGCCAATGGCAGCATGTCCTCCAGCCAGAACAGCGAGGGCGAAATCCGCGCCGCCATGGTGCAGGCCGATGTGGTGGAAGTCATGGTGGCGCTGCCCGGTCAGTTGTTCTTTAACACGCAAATTCCCGCCTGCCTGTGGTTCCTTGCCAAAGCCAAGCCCGCCCACCGCAAGGGCCAAGTGCTGTTTATTGACGCCCGCAAGCTGGGCAGCATGATGAGCCGCGTGCAGGCCGAGCTGACCGATGAAGCCATTGACCGCATTGCCAGCACCGTGGCCGCATGGCGTGGTGAAGCCGGTAGCAGCAGTTATGAAGACGTGGCTGGTTTTTGCCGCAGCGTGCCGCTGGCCGAAATTGCCCAGCACGGCCATGTGCTCACCCCCGGCCGCTATGTGGGCGCGGAAGAAGTGGAAGACGACGACGAAGCCTTTTTTGAGAAGATGCAGCGATTGACCCAGCAACTGGGCGAGCAGATGAAAAAAGGCGCGGAGCTGGATGCGGTGATTCGCCAGAAGCTGGGGGGGCTGGGGTATGAGTTCTGAGTGGAAAATGACCTCTTTTAAGGATGCCCCTTTTGAAATCATTGACGGTGACAGAGGGGTAAATTATCCGAAGCAAAATGAATTCTACCCAAGTGGTCACTGTCTTTTCTTAAATGCTGGGAATGTGACCAAAGATGGGTTCTCATTTGCAGAGCGTTCATTTATCAACGCTGAAAAAGACTCCGTTCTACGCAAGGGAAAGCTAACCCGACATGACTTAGTTTTAACGACTAGAGGGACGGTGGGTAATGTCGGTTATTACGGTGATGACGTCAAATACCAGAACATAAGAATAAACTCGGGCATGGTTATCATCCGGCCTGACGTGAGCCAGATACTTCCGTACTACCTTTATCTGTTTTTACGCTCGCGAGTATTTCGGGAGCAAATGAGCCACCTGACATCAGGCAGTGCGCAACCACAGTTGCCTATTAGGGACCTAAACCGTGTTGAATTGTGTCTGCCCCCAATCCAAGAGCAACAGTTTATAAGCAATGTTTTGGGAGTCCTCGACGACCGCATCACCCTCCTGCGTGAAACCAACAAAACCCTTGAGTCCATCGCCCAGGCCATCTTCAAATCCTGGTTCGTTGACTTTGACCCCGTGCGGGCAAAGATGGAAGGCCGTCAGCCTGAAGGCATGGATGAAGACACGGCAGCATTGTTTCCAGATTCGTTTGAGGAGTCTGAGCTGGGGTTGGTGCCGAGTGGGTGGCAGAAAAGATGTGTCTACGAGATGTGTCACGTGACCTACGGCGCCCCTTTCTCATCCAAACGCTTCAACACAGAAAAATTGGGCATGCCCCTCATCCGAATACGTGACCTTAAGAATGAGGCTCCTGGGGTCTTCACTGAAGAGGCGCATCCAAAAGGATATATGACTCAGCCCGGAGATATAGTGGTAGGTATGGATGGCGAATTTAGAGCCTACATTTGGGGAGGAGAACCTGCATGGCTAAATCAGCGGCTTTGTGTTTTTCAGCCTAAACCTGATTACTCTCACACATTCGTACTTTTTTCCATAAGACCCTTATTGGCTGCTGTCGAAGCATCAGAAACAGCTACAACAGTCATACATCTTGGGAAAAATGATATCGACAGATTCAATATCCTTGTTCCCAAGGCACCGGTTCTAAAAGCATTTAATGAGGTTACTGCACCTTTGTATAAAAGAATTGTTTCAGCAAAACAAATGGCCGCCAACTTAGAGGCTATCCGCGACACCCTGCTCCCCCGCCTAATCTCCGGCCAACTTCGCCTGCCCGAAGCCCAAGAGCAGATTGAGACCGCGCTGTCATGACGAAACCGCTCAGCAAACTGGAACGAGTGCCTTTGCGTGCTGCCTGGAAGCATGAAGCCACAGACTTTACGCCCTGGCTTGCGCAGGAAGAGAACCTTGCCGGCCTGGCTGAATCACTGGATTTACCCGAGCTGGAACTGGTAGCCACCGAACACTGGGTGGGGGAGTTCAAACTCGATATCTTGTGCACCTGCGAAGAAGAACAGGTCATCATCGAAAACCAGCTGGAACGTACCAACCATAACCATCTGGGGCAGATTCTTACCTACGCAGCCGGTACCGGTGCGCGCAAGGTTATCTGGATTGCCGAGTCCTTCCGGCCTGAACATATTGCGGCACTTGAGTTTCTGAACCAGAATACGACCGAAGACCTTAATTTCTTTGCCGTTGAAATCGAACTCTGGCGCATTGGAGACTCCCCGCTGGCACCCAAGTTCGAGGTAGTGGTCAAACCCAATGACTGGGCCAAGTCCGGCCGAGAGCAAGCTAAAGCGGCTTCTAATGCAACGCCGGCCAAACAACGTCAGCAACGGCTCTGGATGGCCTTGGTGCAAAAGCTCAATCAGGAAGCCCCGAACATCAAGCCTCAAAAGCCCCGGGCGCAGCACTGGCTAAACATTACGATTGGGCGTGCAGGTTTCAATCTGAACCCGACCGCCAATCATAGGGATAACAAGCTGGGGGTTGAGGTTTACATCCATCACCAGGATTCCAAGAAAATGTTCCAGGGGCTGCTGGCGCAAAAGCAGCGCATCGAGGACGGCTTGGGGTTTGAACTGGACTGGCAAGAATTACCGGATGCCCACGCTTGCCGCATTGCGGCCTGGCGCCCTGAAAGCCCACTGGAAGATGAAACGCAATGGGCTGCCTACCTTGACTGGTTTGTTGAGCACATCGTGAAAATGAGCTCGGTATTCAAACCGTTGATTCAGGCGCTGCCATGATATCCAAGCGTTGGCTCGATGTGTCGAAGTTTCCACTACAAGGTTTGCAATTGCTGTCGTACGTCGAAAGAACACTAAGGCTAAAGACCAGTTTGAACGGAAAACCCCGAACAGGACTTCACGCAATGCCGTTTGATCGATTACAACCCTACAATGATTTGCCTTTGCTTCCGCCGCCTTTGGAACTGGAAACTCGAGCGGTGCTGAAGCAGGCCATTTCCACTAACAGGATATTGGCCAACCTGCGCGGGCTTGCGGCGCAGATTCCCAATCAAGGGGTGCTTGTCAACAGCATCGTTCTGCAAGAGGCTCGTTTATCATCAGAAATTGAGAACATCGTCACCACAAACGATGAACTGTATCGGGCCGATGCCGATGCTGACGGTAAAGCCGATGCGCACACTAAGGAGGTGCTGCGATACCGTCAGGCTCTGAATTATGGATTCCGGGAACTCAATCAGCGTCCTCTTGCCACGAACCTTTTTATTGACATTGTTCGTATCATCAAGGAAGTGGATTTTGGCGTTCGGCGCGTACCTGGTACAGCGTTGAAGAACGCCCAAGGCGAGGTGGTCTATACACCACCAGTGGGTGAAGAGGTGATTCGAACAAAGCTGGCGAACCTTGAGCAGTTTATTCATGCCGATGATGGCTTGGACCCGCTGGTCAAGATGGCCGTCATGCATTACCAGTTTGAAGCCATTCATCCGTTCGAGGACGGGAATGGTCGTACGGGGCGAATCCTCAATCTGCTTTATCTGGTGGAGTGTGGTTTGCTGGACATTCCAGTTCTCTTTCTTTCGCGTTATATCATTGCGAATAAGGCTGGCTATTACGACGGCCTGCGAGGCGTTACTGAACGCTACGACTGGGAAGGGTGGATTCTATACATGTTGCGTGCTGTCGAGAGTACCGCACAGCAGACGTTTGACCAGGTAACCCGCATACGTGAACTGATGGAGCAAACGCGGGAACGGTTGCAAAGAGAGGCTCCACAGATTTACAGCAAAGATCTTGTTGAAGTCATCTTTCGCCACCCCTACACCAAGATCCAGTTTCTGGTTGATGTCGGCATTGCGAAACGCCAGACAGCGTCAACTTATTTGCAGGTACTGGCTGGCTTGGGCTTGCTGCGCCCAAGTAAGCATGGTCGCGAGATGTACTACATCAACGATGCATTATTTTCCGAACTGGTGAAATGATGATGATATCGACGCATGAGCAAAATATGTCGATTTTTTTGATAAAAATAAACATATCTGACATTCGTGTCGATGACATCAACAAATAGGATGCAGCCCAACATGTTCGCGCCGCACAGGCCTACACGATAACGCCATGACCGAAGACCAACTCGAACAGGAAACGCTAAGCTGGCTTGCCGATATTGGCTACACCGTGCGCAGCGGCCCGGACATTGCCCACGACGGCGTTGACCCTCAGCGAACCGGTTACACCCAGGTCATTTTGCCAGGCCGTCTGCGCGACGCCATCGACCGCCTGAACCCGCACATGCCGGCCAGCGCCCGGGAAGATGCCTTCAAGCAGGTTGAAAACCTGGATACCCCTGTTCTGTTGGCCGCCAACCGTACCTTCCACAAGTTGCTGACCAATGGCGTGAATGTGGAGTATCAGAAAGACGGCGAAACCCGCGGCGACTTCGTGCGCCTGGTGGACTGGGCCAACCCGCAGAACAACGAGTTCTGGGCAGTCAGCCAATTCACCCTGAAAGGCCCGTACCATACTCGCCGCCCCGACATTATTCTGTTCATCAACGGTCTGCCGCTGGTGCTTATCGAGCTGAAAAACGCCGTCAACGAAGACGCCGACATCTGGAAAGCCTACGACCAGATTCAGACCTACAAGGAACAGATCCCCGACGTTTTTGAGTACAACGAAATTCTGGTGGTGTCCGATGGCAGTGAAGCCCGTTTCGGTTCGCTGTCGGCCAACGCCGAACGTTTCATGCAGTGGCGCACCATCGACGGGGTGGAACTTGACCCCTTGGGCCAGTTCAACGAACTGGAGACCCTGGTACGAGGCCTGCTCGACCCCAACTATGTGCTGGATTACCTGCGTTATTTTGTACTGTTTGAAGATGATGGCACCTTAATCAAGAAAATTGCGGGCTATCACCAATACCACGCCGTTCGACTGGCCATACAGCATGTGGTGCAGGCTTCACAGCCGCAAGGCAAGGCCAGCGAACGCGGCAAGGGCG
>CAYTSJ010000176.1:0-5089 GCA_964440385.1 uncultured Pusillimonas sp.
CGTACCAGGCTGCCCGTGTCGGCGAAGTTCCTGTAGGGGCAGTGGTCCTGGATGCTCAGGGACAGGTGTTGGGTCAGGGCTATAACCTCACCATCACCGGACACGATCCCACAGCCCATGCCGAAATTGTTGCGCTTCGCCAGGCGTCAAGCAGGTTAGGTAATTACCGTTTGCCCGATACAAGACTTTACGTCACGCTCGAGCCCTGTGTGATGTGCATGGGGGCCATTATGCATGCGCGTATCGGTCACGTTGTTTTTGGTGCGTCAGACCCCAAAACCGGTGCCTGTGGCAGTGTGCTTGATGTCAGTTCAATCTCTCAAATCAACCATCACACCCAGGTTGCAGGCGGATTGATGGCGCCGGCTTGCGGGCAATTGCTTTCTGATTTTTTTCGTCGGCGCAGGGTTGAGCAACGCTTGAGAAAACACCTGTTCATTTAATCCCTCTTTCAGAAAATCACTCATGGCCAAAACCAAAACCGTCAAAGAAAAAAAATCAAAGCAATCAGTGGCTCCAGCTTCAGCGCCAAATGAGGTTGTTTCAGGGCAGGGCGCCGCTGTGCCCGAGGGTATTTACCTGTTCTCGCCTTCGGGTGCGGTGACTGATCCGGGTGCGCTTGACCTGGCATGTCAGCGTTTGCAAAATCTTGGTTTCAAAACGGTCGTCGATCGCAGTGCGCTGGCTGTTCACGAGCGCTTTGCGGGCACCGACCGTCAGCGTCTGGCCGCCATTGAACGTGCGCTCAAACAAAAGCACCCGGTGGTCATGGCGACTCGCGGCGGTTATGGGTTAAGCCGCCTGTTACCTCTTATTGACTGGAAGGCGGTTGCCGACAGCGGCAAACAGTTTGTGGGTTTGAGCGATTTCACCTTGTTCAATCTGGCGCTGTTGGCCCAAACCGGGGTAACCAGCTATTCCGGTCCTATGGCCGTGGGTGATTTTGGGGCCAAAAAACTGGATGACCTGACGGCGGATCTTTTTGTGGAAGCCTTGTCAGGGCAGCTTGAAATTCTCAGTTTTGAATCTCCCGATGCCGACAAAGTGGACGCCCGCGGTGTGTTGTGGGGTGGGAATCTGGCCATGGTGGCCGCCTTGGTGGGTACGCCCTACATGCCTGACATTAAAGGCGGCATTTTGTTTCTAGAAGATATCGCTGAACATCCGTACCGTATCGAACGCATGCTGGCCCAGCTTTGGCAGGCCGGTATTTTGCAGAAACAAAGTGCGATTGTGCTGGGGCATTTCACCGATTACAAGCTGGGTCCGGTAGATAACGGCTTTGATATGGCCAGCGTGGTCAAGTGGTTACGTTCAACCGTTAAAGTGCCGGTCATTACCGGTTTGCCGTATGGGCATGTCAAGGTCAAGGCCACCTTGCCGGTGGGCAAGGTCGTGGGTATTGCCACAGAAAAGGGGATGGCGCACCTGGTGCTCGACGAGCACGAGCATTGATCCCGGCAATGCCAGGGTTTCCTTGGTAAACTAATGGGTTACCCTTATTTTCTGTTTTGGTGAAACGTTCCAAGTGATCTCTACCGCAAATTTAACTATCCAGTTCGGTCCCAAGCCGCTTTTTGAAAATGTCAGCGTCAAGTTTGGCGAGGGCAACCGCTATGGCCTCATCGGTGCCAACGGTTCGGGCAAGTCGACCTTCATGAAAATCATCGGTGGAGATCTCGAGCCTTCCGCAGGTAACGTGTCTCTTGAACCGGGCGTACGTCTGGGCAAGTTGCGTCAAGACCAGTTCGCTTATGAAGATATCCGTGTGCTTGACGTGGTGCTGATGGGCCACGAAGAAATGTGGGACGTCATGAGCCGTCGGGATGCAATTTACGCGAACCCTGACGCCACTGAAGAAGACTACATGGAAGCGGCCAACCTCGAGGCCAAGTTTGCCGAGTACGACGGCTACACCGCCGAAGCGCGTGCAGGCGAGCTGTTGCTGGGGCTTGAAATCCCCGTTGAGCAGCATAATCTGCCGATGCGCGAAATTGCACCCGGCTGGAAACTGCGTATCTTGCTGGCTCAGGCCCTGTTCTCGAACCCCGATGTGTTGTTGCTTGATGAACCTACCAACAACCTGGATATCAACACGATTCGCTGGCTTGAAAATGTGCTGAATGGTTATCAAAGCACCATGATCATTATCAGCCACGATCGTCACTTCCTGAATCAGGTCTGTACCCACATGGCCGACCTTGATTACCGCGAATTGCGTATCTACCCGGGTAACTACGACGACTACATGCTGGCCGCGGCTCAGGCCCGCGAGCGTATCAGTGCCAATAATGCCAAGGCCAAAGAGCGCGTGGCCGAATTGCAAGATTTTGTGCGTCGCTTCGCGGCCAACAAGTCCAAGTCGCGTCAGGCAACCTCGCGTTTGAAGCAGATCGACCGCATCAAGGCTGAAACAGTCGAAGTCAAACCCTCTTCACGTCAAAATCCCTACATCCGCTTCGAACAGAAGAAGGCCATGCATCGCCTGGCCGTCACGATCGAAGGTATTTCCAAAGCCTACGATCACCCGGTTATTCAGAAGTACTCGGCTATGGTCGAGGCGGGTGAAAAAATTGCGATTGTGGGTGCCAACGGGGTGGGTAAAACCACGCTGCTGCGTATGCTCGCCGGTGATCTGGCGCCCGACACCGGGACCATCATGTGGTCAGAAAATGCCGATATGGGCTACATGGCCCAAGACGTCTCCGACCAGTTCCAGTCTGACAAGAACCTGTTTGACTGGATGACTGACTACCGCCAGCCCGGCGATGATGACCAGGCCATGCGCTCGGTGCTGGGCCGTTTGTTGTTCTCGGCCGACGATATTGTCAAAGCTGTCAAGGTATTGTCGGGCGGTGAAAAGAACCGTATGACCTTTGGTCGTCTGATGTTGGGCCGGCATAATGTGTTACTGCTCGACGAGCCTACCAACCACCTCGACATGGAATCTATCGAGTCGTTGCAGTATGCCCTTGAAAAGTTTTAGGGTACGCTGGTGTTTGTCTCTCACGACCGCGAGTTCGTCTCGGGTTTGGCTACACGTATTCTCGAGATCCAGCACGACGGCCAGATCGTTGACTACGCCGGTGGTTACGATGACTTCCTTGCTTCCCGAGGCATCGAGGCTTAAGCCCTCTTGGCGCATACCCTGTCAGAAACCTGCAGCTACCAGGAAGAGATTCGTAAAAGTCGCTTCCTGGTGTGGGCTGGGCCGGTGCGCACCCCCGTTGAAGCCACTGACTTCATTGCCCAACACGCCGATTTAACCGCCACCCACAATTGCTGGGCCTGGAAAATAGGTCAGGCCTACCGCTTTAACGATGATGGTGAGCCTGGCGGCACAGCGGGTAAACCTATCCTGCAGGCCATAGACGGACAAGGACTTGATCAGGTCGTTGTGTTGGTGGTGCGCTGGTTCGGCGGCATCAAACTGGGCACCGGAGGTCTGGTGCGTGCTTACGGTGGCACAGCGGCGCAATGTTTGCGGCTTGCACCCAAAACAGAACTGCTTGATCTGGTCAGCTACCGTTGCCAGTGCGGTTTTTCTGATATGGCGCTGGTGCAGTCCCGGTTTCCCGGTTTTGCCATCCAGGTTGTTGATGAAGCCTTCAATGCATCTGGAGTGACCTGGACGCTGTCATTACCCTTGCCGCAAGCCGTTGAGTTTAGTCAGGAGTTTGCCAATCTGACGCGAGGGCAGGGTCTGTTTGAAAAGCTGACGGTTGCTTGAACTTGGGCTGTTCGCTTTAAACGTCTGTCGCTTGAAACGGTATGTAGCCGCAAAAACAAAACGGCCTGAGCCTCTGACGAGGCATTCAGGCCGCTTCAAAACGCCTAAATGTGAAGCGACGTCAGGCGTTATCTTGTTGCTGTTGTTGCGCAGCAATGTCGGCATGAACCTGGGCCATGTCAATGGTTTTGACCTGCTTGACAAGTTCTTCAAGTTGGCTGGCCGACAAGGCACCGGCCTGGTTGAAGAGCAAAACCTGTTCACGAAATACCATCAGGGTTGGAATAGAGCGGATATTCAGCGCGCCGGCCAGTTCTTGCTGTTCTTCTGTATTGACCTTGGCAAACGTAATGTCTTCGTGCGCCGCAGAGACCTTTTCGAAAATCGGTGAAAAACTACGGCAAGGGCCGCACCATGGCGCCCAGAAGTCAACGATAAGCGGTTTGCTGTCGAGTACAGCCGCCTGGAAAGTGTCTTGGGTAAGTTCGATCGTGCTCATGCGGGTTCCGTAATGAAAAAGCGGCTTATTCAGCCGCTTGCAATGAATAATTTCGCTGTCCAGTGTACTGTTTTAGAGGTTTTGATGCACGCCTTTGAACGTAAGCGATTGATTGCACATCTTCTGCATGATTAATGCGGCACACCGGCAATTTCGCAGCATGTCATCAGGGCGGACTTTCCCGGGCTGGCAAGGCGCAACCCGGGGTTGATGGCTTAATGGCCGCCAAAATAAGCGTACTTGATGACAAACAGTACGCCGACAATGAAGGTAGCCGGGTGAATCTGGAGGATACGGCCGGTAATGATTTTCAGGACCACATAGCTGATGAAACCAAACGCAAGGCCATTGGCAATCGAATAGGTAAAAGGCATGGCAACGGCGGTTAATGCGGCCGGCGTCGCTTCGGTGGCATCGTACCAGTCGACTTCTGCAATTTCACGCAGCATCAGCCCGGCGACATAGAGCAGGGCGGGTGCCGTTGCGTAGGCGGGTACTGAACCGGCCAGCGGTGCCAGGAAGATGGCCAGCACAAACAGTACGGCAATGGTGACGGCCGTCAGGCCGGTACGCCCGCCAGCCTGAACACCGGAGGTGCTTTCGATGTAGGCGGTGGTGCTGCTGGTCCCCAGCATGGAGCCGGCAACAATGGCCGTGCTGTCGGCCAGCAAGGCACGACCGAGCCTGTTTGGCTTGCCTTCGGGCATCAGGTTGGCACGCTTGGCCACACCAATCATGGTGCCTGTGGCGTCGAAAACCTCAACCAGCACAAGGACCAGAATGACGTTGACAATACCAAAGTTCAACGCCCCTGCAATGTCCAACTGCATTAATGTGGGCGCCAGGCTGGGCGGCGCCGA
>CAYTSJ010000177.1:0-5088 GCA_964440385.1 uncultured Pusillimonas sp.
GGCTAAGGATTTACGCTAGTATCGGGTTTACACT
This sequence comes from uncultured Pusillimonas sp., assembly GCA_964440385.1. Taxonomy (GTDB): domain Bacteria; phylum Pseudomonadota; class Gammaproteobacteria; order Burkholderiales; family Burkholderiaceae_B; genus Neopusillimonas. Next base: position 35 of record CAYTSJ010000177.1, read on the forward strand.
AGTGGGTAGTTCAACCTTCAACCTTTAATATGTAAAGTGAAATTCCGTGTTGCAGTTTGTCGTGATTCCACAGACTGTAATGCTACCGTCACTTCCCAAAGGAAAACTACCCATGACACACACACGTCGCGACTTTTTGCAGCTCAGTCTAGCAGCCGCTGGCGCCTCAGCAATTGGCTTGCCAGCGTTTGCTCAAGGTGCAGGCAAAGATTTGGTCATTGCTTACAGCACCGGCATCCCCAGCTGGGACCCAACTACAGGCCCCAACGGCGTGAGTCCAAAGCTTCAGGCACTTTATCTGTCGGTTTTTGATCACTTCATTACCCAAAACCCTGACCTGAGCTTTGGCCCTGGCATTCTGACTGAATGGGGTTTCACCGATAACAACACCAAAGTGCGTATGGTGGTTCGTGATGGCGTCAAGTGGCACGATGGTTCTGCACTGACCGCTGAAGACGTGGCTTGGTCGCTCAAGCGCGCCGGTGATCCTGCTACCGGGAACCCCGGCAATTTTGTCTGGAAAAACCTGACTAATTTCCAGGTCAATGGTAATGTCGTTACCGCTGATCTGACTCAGTTCGAACCCACGATTTTCAAATGGATGGCATTCCTCACGGGTTATGTCATGCCCAAGGCCTATTACGAAAAAGTGGGTGCCGAAGGCTTTGAAAAAGCCCCCATTGGTTCTGGCCCTTACAAAGTCGACGCCTACGAGCGTGGTGCTTTCGTGCGTCTCGTGGCCCACAAAGACTACTGGGGACCCAAACCTGCCTTTGACGTGGTCACTATCAAGTTTGTGCCCGATGCCGCCAGCCGTGTCGCTGAAGTCGAATCAGGCAACGCCCAGGTCACCATGGAAATTCCTTACGAAGAGTACGATCGTCTGCGCAAGAAGCCTGGCCTGAAAGGCGAAGCTTTCCCGATTGCCGACATTGGCATGATCTTCCTTAACGACATTGGCCCCATGCTCGACAAGAACGTGCGTCTGGCCGCTCATCATGCGATTGACAAGAAGCTGATCGTTGACCGTCTATTGCGTGGTTACGGTGTTCCTTTGTCAACACTCGAGGCACCAGAGTACGACGCCTTTGATCCGAGCCTCAAGTTTGAGTACAACCCTGAAAAGGCCAAGCAGTTGCTGGCAGCTTCGGGCTTCTCTCCCGAGAAACCTGTAAAGTTCACCATTCAGGCAACTCGTGGCTACAAGCCCAAAGATTATGAAATGATCCAGGCGATCGTCGGGATGTGGCGCCGGGTTGGTATCGAAGCTGACATCGAAATCTACGAAATGGCCAAGCACTTTGAATTGCGTCCGGCCGACAAGCTTGCCCCTGCAGCATTCTATAACTGGGGTAACTCTATTGGTGATCCAACCACCTCAACGGGTCATTCTATGTTTGGTCCTTCACCACACTCGGTCTGGGACTCGCAAGATCTTATCGACAAGATTGCACCGTTGTGGGTGATTCCTGACGAGAAACAACGTATTCAGGGCTGGAAAGACGTTAGCAAGTACATCATGGAAAACGCTTATGTGATTCCGCTGGTTCAGTACGTCTTGCCCGTCATTTACTCTGACAAACTGGTTGTGCCTCCTGCGGCCACCGGAGACGTCACACCTCAGTCGATTAAACCCGCCTGACAAGCAACGTTTTGCTATCGTGGGCGGCCCTTTGGGTCGCCCGTTTTTGTCTTCAACACCTAGTGCTGCATCCATGTTGAAATCCATATTAATGCGCTTGGCCACGATGCTTGTTACGCTGGTCGGGGTTGCTATTGTTGTTTTTTTCCTTATTCGTGTGGCACCGGGGAACCCGATTGCCATGATGATTTCTCCCGGTGCAACCGAAGCCGATATTGCCAAACTGACGGCGCTTTACGGGCTTGACAAGCCTCTGGTGCAACAGTTTTTCATCTGGGCTGGCGGCGTTTTGCAGGGTGATTTCGGCACATCTATCAGTTTCAAGCAGCCTGTTTCTGCCCTTGTGCTTGAGCGTTTGCCAGCCACCCTTGAGCTTTCGATACTGGCCTTGCTGATCGCTCTGGTGATTGGCGGGTTCACTGCGGTACTCGGTGCCAAAGAGCGCGGTCGTACCACTGAAGCTTCTGTTGATTTGTTCAACGGGGCCACTTTGTCGATTCCAGACTTTCTTTGGGGGTTGTTACTGATCTTGTTGTTTGGCGTGTTGTGGCCAGTGTTTGCCATTTCAGGCCGCATTTCCCCATCGCTGGATCTTGGCTTCAGCACCAACTTTTATCTCTTCGAGGCCCTGGTCCGCTTGCGGCTCGATGTGTTGCAAGATTTGATGTCTCACATGCTGATGCCTGCCTTGTCGCTGGCGTTGCCTTTGGCGGCGATCATTTCACAATTGCTCAAGCAGAGCCTTAAAGACGTTTTGCAACTGGATTACACCGTGCTGGCCCGTGTGCGCGGGTTCACTGAAACCCAGGTTATTTTGCGCGAAGCCTTGCGTAATGCGGCCTTGCCAACACTCACGCTTGTCGGTGTGCAATTTACTTTTCTGATCGGCGGTACGGTGATCGTGGAGCGCCTTTTCTCTTATGAAGGGCTGGGCAACATGGCCATCGATGCCGTGATCAATCGTGATCTTCCTTTAATTCAGGGCATTGTCCTGATGTTTGCCTGTTTGTTCATTCTGGTGAACCTGGTTGTTGATCTTCTCTATACCTTCCTGAATCCGAGACTGCGTCATGGCTGAAGCAACTGTAAATGCGGTACCCTCCGAGCCAAGGGCACGCTACCGTAAAAGAAATACCCGTTTGTGGCTGTCGGCAGGCTGGCTGCTTGTTGTCGTGCTCGCGGCGGTTTTTGCGCCGCTGCTTGCCCCGCATAATCCTCTCGAGCAAGATCTTATGCTCGAACGTCTGCCCCCGCTTGGGTTGTCGGGTTATGAGGCCGGTTTTTACCTGGGCACGGATAGCCTTGGGCGAGATGTTCTGTCTCGACTGATCTATGGCGCCCAAATTGCCCTGACCGTTGCGCTGATTGCCGCCTCTGCGGCTTGCCTGTTCGGCTCCGCCTTGGGCTTGGCCGCAGGCTATTTTGGCGGCTGGGTTGACCGTGTCGTATCACGCATGATCGAAATCTGGATGGCATTCCCGCCCGTGCTGTTTTCGATTCTGTTGGTTGCAGTATTGGGGTCGGGCTTGACGTCAGTCATTCTGGCCATCGCCATTATCGACTGGACCCGTTTCGCACGCGTTATCCGGGCTGAAACCATGGTCCAGACCCGTATGGATTACGTGCAATCGGCACGAATTGGCGGGGCAACAAAACTGGGTACTCTGGTGAGTGAGGTCTTGCCTAACGTGTTACCTACCATTATTGCGTTGCTGTCTCTGGAAATGGGTGTCGCGGTTATCGTCGAGACTATTCTCAGCTTCGTGAATCTGTCCATTTCCTCTGATTCACCCACTTGGGGCGGGATGATTGCCGAGGGTCGTGCCACCATTCACTTTGCCTGGTGGGTGCTGGTCGCACCACTGGTTGTGCTGTTCCTGACGGTGCTGTCGTTCAGTCAGCTGGGTGAAGGCCTTAAAGATCAATTTGACCCGTTGGCGCGTTAATCATGACATCTCAAAATAACCTCAATTCTGTCGATGGTCGTCAACCGACGCTCGAAGTTAAAAATTTGAACGTCTCGTTGCGGGGTGGGCCACGACTATTGCGTGACGTTTCTATTACTGTTTATCCGGGCGAGGTCAGGGCCTTGGTGGGCGAAAGTGGCGCTGGTAAAAGCATGATCGGCAAAGCAGTGCTTGGTGTTTTACCGACCAGCACCGAGATTAAATCCGGTCAAATTTTGCTGCAGGGTGCCGACCTGGGCTTGCTGAGTCCGGCTCAACGTCGTCAAACTGTCTCGGAAGTGGCTTCGCTGATTCCGCAAGATCCGTTGACGGCGCTCAATCCTTCCCGTCGTATCGGCGTTCAGATCACCGAGCGGCTGGTCAAGCGCTTGGGATGGAGCGCTGCCGATGCGCAGGCCCGTGCCCTCGAATTGCTTGATCGTGTCCACATTCGTGACCCGCAACGGGTCATGCTGTCCTACCCGCATGAGCTTTCGGGGGGGATGCGCCAGCGGGTTCTGATTGCGGCTGCGTTTGCACCTCGCCCCAAGCTGATCGTAGCTGATGAGCCGACAACAGCACTTGACGTTACGGTGCAAAAACAGATTCTTCGGCTGATCCGTGAGTTGCAGGCCGAATCCGGTACGGCTGTGCTGTTCGTGACCCATGATATGGGTGTTGTTGCAAAAATCAGTCAGAGCGTCACCGTGCTGTTTGCGGGCAAGATAATGGAGAGTGCTGCAACGCGTGATGTGTTTGCCAACCCTCAACACCCGTATACGCGTGCCTTGATCGGGGCTACCCCGCGCTACACCCATCCCGACGAACCCTTGAAGCCAGTACCTCCTGAGTTGATCACGAATTTGAAAAGAGAAATTGCTTTAGCCGACATCAATGGAGGTGCACATGTCTGAACCATTGTTCCAGGTCCGTGACCTTCGCCTGTCGTTACCTGACATGTCGCGCAAAAAGTTGTTTTCCCCGGCACCTCGTATTGAAATCCTGAAAGGGCTGACTTTTGATCTTCCCAAAGGTGAAATTGTCGGTATTGTGGGTGAAAGCGGTTCGGGCAAGTCGACATTGGGACGTGTTCTGGTACGTCTGCTTGGGGCGTCATCGGGTCAGGTGTTGTTCAGGGGTAAAGACATCGGTCGTTTGCCTGAAGAGCAGATCAAGCCTTTACGTCGCGATCTGCAAATGATCTTCCAGGATCCGATGTCATCGCTGAATCCGCGTCACACCATTGGTCGCATTGTGGCCGCACCGATCGAACGTTATGGCTTTAAAGAGGCCGACAAGCTGGCACTCGAGGCCCTGGAAAGGGTAGGCTTGCCCACCTCGTTCGCCCGGCGTTACCCGCATGAGCTGTCAGGCGGGCAGCGTCAGAGGGTGGGTATTGCACGGGCCATCGCGCTTAACCCGGCATTCATTCTTGCAGACGAGATTGTTTCCGGGCTGGATGTGTC
>CAYTSJ010000178.1:0-5079 GCA_964440385.1 uncultured Pusillimonas sp.
GCGGTGGACATCGGCAACCATGGAGGCGATCCAGCGCATGTTGTAGTCTTTGCCCAGAGGGCCGGTTTTGCCCGCCAGGCAGTCATCAATGTAGCGCTTGACCGGGGGTTCCCAGTGGCGCATGTTCGACATGTTGATGGCAAATTCCGCAGTTTCTTCAGGGATGCGCATGTTTTCGCTGGTCAGTACCCACGAGCCCATTTCGCGATCCAGTGTGAAGCCGACCACCCCGGTACCAACCGTGAGTACCAGCATGCTTTGGGGACCATAAACGGCGTAACCTGCCGCAACCTGGCGACTGCCGGGTTGAAGGAAATCCTTTTCTTCGATGTCGCGACCTGCAGCGTCGGCAGGCGCTTGCAATACCGAAAAAATCGTCCCGATTGACACGTTTACATCAATGTTCGATGAGCCGTCGAGGGGATCAAACAGCAGCAGGTATTCACCCTTGGGGTAACGATGCGGAATGCGGTGGATGGTTTCCATTTCTTCAGAGGCCATGGCAGCCAGGTGGCCACCCCATTCATTGGCTTCCAGCAAGATTTCATTTGACATGACGTCAAGCTTTTTCTGGACTTCGCCCTGGACGTTCTCGCTGTCCAGACTGCCCAGTACACCCCCCAGGGCGCCTTTGCCAACGGCATGGCTGATAGCCTTGCACGCGCGCGCCACAGTTTCGATCAGCAGCCGTACTTCAGCTGAGACCGCGCCCTTGAGGCGCTGTTGTTCGACCAGATACTGGGTCAAGGTTTTGCGTTTCACGGTTTGCTCCAAAAAGGAAAATAACGAAAATCGGGACTACAGGCTTAATGCCTTGGAAACGATTTCGAGCACATTACGAGATAGCGTAGGGTGCTGCTGGATTCGTTCCAGTTGTTTTTTCACGGACTCGCGCGACCGGGGTACCAGTCTTGCCCAATGGTCAAAGGCACGCGACAGGCGAGCGGCCACTTCAGGGTTCAATGCATCCAGTGCAATGACCTGGTCAGCCCAGAATGTATACCCTTCATCGCAATAGATGCCCGGAATGTTATTCAGACAGAACTGGAAGATCAGGGCACGAGCCCGGTTAGGGTTGCGAAGGGTGAAGGCGGGGTGATCCATCAGGTTGCGTATCGTTTCAACACTGGCGCGTTGGGCCGTTGCCTGCAGGGCAAACCATCGATCAATGACAAGAGGGTTATCTTGCCATTGCGCGTAGAAATCAGACAGTGCGGCTTCGCTGTCAGTCGGTGCGCCATAATTGACCAGCGTAGCAAGACCCGCCATGCGATCTGTCATGTTGGTGGCGGTATTGAACTGATTTTTGGCCATGTCGCCAGCGTTGGCGACACCTGCAGCCGCAAGGTAACCGAGGGCGCAGTTTTGCAAAGCGCGTGCCCCGGCAGAGGCTGGGTCAGGCGAGTAAGCTTGACCCGTCAAAAGCTTCGCCTGGTCGGCGTAAAGCATTTGCCATTCGTTAGCGAGTAATTGCCCCAAACGGGCTCGTAGATCGCGTCGAGCCCGTGAAACAGCCAGTGGGTCCATGACGGGCATCGATTCCAGCAAAACGCGTTCAGCGGGCAGTGTAAACAGTCTGGCTTTGTAGGCTGCGCTTAAGGTTGAATCAGTAGCCAGGTTTTGCCAGGTGTCGGCCAGCAGGTTCAACAGATTGGCATTGTCGTCAGGGCTTTGGGTGGCGTTGCGTAAAAGAATCCTGCTGGCCAGTTTTTGAGCGGCTTCCCAGCGCGCGAAGGGCTCTGAGTCGTTACGCGCAAGCAAGGCCAACTCGGCATCGGTGTAGGGATAGTCAACGATGACCGGCGCAGAAAAATGACGTAATAAAGAAGGCACGGGCTTATGTGTGATGTTGTTAAATACCCAGCGCTGGCTTTGTACAGTCAGGTCAAGCACCAGTGTCTCGCCGTGTTGATCATTGGTTTCAAGCGCCAGTGCTTGACCGTCTGGCGACAATAACCCCAGAGCAAAGGGGATATGCAGCGGCGCTTTTTCACGGACAGGATCTTGAAGCTTTTCGACACCAACGGGAGCGCATTGCTGGCTGAGGGTGAGCGTGCATTGTTGCAACTGAGGGTCGTGCTCAAGAGAGACGGTCACACGAGGCGTGCCCGCTTGTTCGTACCAGCGTCGAAAGACGCCCAGATTCTTGCCTGGGTTATTTTTACAGTAGACCGTGTCCATGGCATCGACAAAGTCATCGCAGGTCACTGCCTGCCCGTCATGACGCCGGAAATATTCTGCCATCCCGGCCTGGAAGCCAGCTTCACCCAGCAGGGTGTGCTGCATGCGGATGATTTCGGCCCCTTTCTCGTAAACGGTAGCCGTGTAGAAATTACCGATTTCCTGATAGCTTTCGGGACGTATCGGATGAGCCATTGGCCCGGCGTCTTCGGGGAACTGGGCAGTGCGCAAGGCAGTGACATCGTCGATTCGTTTTACGGCGCGCGCGCTGGCGGCTTCGGCAGCGGGTAAATCGCGCGCCATCATGTCGGCCGAAAATTCCTGGTCACGAAATACGGTCAAACCCTCTTTCAGTGAGAGCTGGAACCAGTCGCGACACGTAATTCGATTGCCTGTCCAGTTATGGAAGTATTCGTGACCAATGACGCTTTCAATCGCTTCGTAAGTGGCGTCAGTAGCGGTCTGGCTATCAGCGAGGACGTAGGCCGAGTTGAAAATGTTCAACCCTTTGTTTTCCATGGCACCCATATTGAAGTCACGGGCAGCGACAATCATGAAACGGTCCAGATCAAGCTCAAGGTTGAAGCGGGATTCATCCCAGAGCACCGAGCGGTGAAGGCAATCCATCGCCCAGGCGGTGCGATCAAAGTCGCCGCGGTCGCTATAGACTTGTAACAAAGCCGTGCGTCCGCTGCGGGTCGTGATGGTTTTTTCGCGGCAATCAAAGTCGCCGGCGACCAGGGCAAACAAATAACAGGGTTTTGGGTGAGGGTCTTCCCAAACGGCCTGGTGGCGGCCATCGGCCAGGGTTTCCGTCTGTAAAAGATTTCCGTTGGACAATAATGTTGGATACAGCGTTGGGTTTGCCCGCAAGGTCACGGTGTAACGTGACATGACATCGGGGCGATCGGCAAACCAGGTAATGCGCCGAAAGCCTTCGGCTTCACACTGCGTAAAGAGACTTTTGCCTGACTGATATAAGCCCATCAAGGTTGAGTTCTCGCCTGGGCAGCAGGTGCTGATAATGTCTACGGTGAACGCGCTGTGGCCGGGGTGTAAGGTTAGCGTCTGGTCTGTCAGGGTGTAATCGGTAACGGCCAGTGTTTGCCCATTGATTTTGACGCTTTCAAGCGTCAGGGCTTCACCGTCAAGCACCAGCGGATGCGGCGCTGACTGCACGCTTTCAACGGTCATACGGCAATGTACGCGGGTACAGTCTGGTGCCAGATCAAATTGAAGATCAACCTGCGGGATACGGTAAGGGTAGGGCGTGTAGTCGGAACGTCGGATGGTTTGGGCGATGTCTGTGCGCATAATGGAGTTACCGGCTGAAACCTGCAAGGCGTGGGGCTTTTATGCCAATGCTCACGCTAAAAGTGTATTGTAATGTTTGGGTAGTTATACAACGTGCGTGGTCATTATCATGAAGCATTCCACATTATCATGGGCCGGGGTGGCCCGGCTGCTGTTTGTTTTTATCGGTCTGTTTTTGCTGGGGGGGTGTGCGTCAACCCTGTCAGCGCGAGTGACGACATTTTCTCAGTGGCCGGCCGATGTCGAGGGCCAGACTTATCACATCGAGCCTGAAGCGGCGCAGATCAATAATCTTGAATATCAAGCTTATGCCGATATGGTGCGGGCCTCGGCGGGCAGAACGGGTTTAGTCGAGGCTAAAGCAGGTGCCAAGCCACGTTTCAAAATCGCCTTTAATTATCAGAATCCGGTGAGCCAGAGTTGGGTTCAGCACTATGCCGAACCTAATTTTTATAACGGGCCATTTGTGGCTCCGTGGTCAGGATTCTACGGGCCCCATTATGGCTGGGGCGGCGGTATTCTGTATTCTCCACCTATCGTTAATGTTCCTGTAACGGTATATAAAAATACCTTTACCTTGGTCATTAAAGATTTAAACCGTGAAGGTGTGGAAGTTTACCGTTCGACGGCCGTCATAATGTCTGATGAAGACAGGCTGCCTCAATACATGCCGTATTTGGTGAGATCAATTTTTGACGGGTTTCCTGCTAACAATGGCAGTACACGAGATATTACTTACGAGGTGGGTCGATAAGCGTAAGGCTTTAATTATGCGGCCATCCGTTAATGGCCTTAATATTTATTAAGGCCTTTTCGCTTGTTTGCAGTCTGGATTTACGCCATGTCGTGCGTTATGGCTTTATCAATCAGGAAATGATCACGCGATGTTCCTGAGGTTTCAGCGTCAGTGATCCAACGAGGAGGTTTGCCGCGACCGGTCCAGGTATCCCCGGTTTGTGGATTTTCGTATTTTGGTGCGACAGACTTTTTGATGCGGTCTTCTGAAACTTTCGCTGTTTTACCTGGTTTGCTATTAAAAGCCGCAATAATTTCGTCAGGGGTGATCTGATAATCGCGCATGTCGCGGATGATGGACTTGATGATCGGCGCTCTTTGTTTGGCTTTCAGGGCTTCTGCTTGTTTTTGGAGCCGTTGAATTTCTTTTTCTATTTTTGATTGCAAAAAGCTGTAAGAATCACGAGTCATGTTTGAACCGGTTATTTGAGTTTTAAGTGAAATTATTGGTGCGCACTGATTTTAATTAAAAAATCACTGGTTTCAACTGTGAGGCCATTATTTATTTGTCCGGTTTTCATATGGCCAACCCTTTAACGTTTAGCAATAATTTGCTCATTGGTGAATTGATGATGTCTGGTAACCCTGGTTTTCGCGTCGCAGCATTACAAACGGTCTCAACGGCGTCTGTCCCCGAGAATTTGCAACAAGCGCGAAATTTGATTGATATTGCTGCTGATCAAGGCGCTCGTTTATTGGTTTTGCCTGAATATTTTTGCTTAATGGGGCAACACGACCGCGACAAGGTCGCCATTCAAGAAAAATTTGGTCATGGGCCTATTCAGGAGT
>CAYTSJ010000179.1:0-5072 GCA_964440385.1 uncultured Pusillimonas sp.
GGTTTCGTCTTCGGTTGGCGCCACAGTCAGCGTTTCGATGTTGTAGCCACGGGCCGAGAAAAGACCAACGACACGCGACAACGCACCGGGTTCATTTTCAAGAAGAATGGAAATTACATGTTTCATGATTCTGTCCTTACAACTCTTCTGAACCCAGCAGCATTTCAGTCAGGCCACGACCTGCCTTGACCATTGGCCAGACGTTTTCGGTCTGGTCGGTAATGAAATCAAGGAAGACCAGGCGATCTTTGTAACGCGTAAAGGCTTCACGCAAGGCAGGCTCGACATCCGCAGGTTTGTCGATACGAATACCGACGTGACCGTAGCTTTCGACAAGCTTGACAAAGTCGGGCAAGGCATCAATGTACGATTCAGAATAGCGTGAACCATAGTCAAGCTCTTGCCACTGGCGCACCATACCCAGATAGCGGTTGTTCAGACACAGGATTTTGGGCGTCAGGCCATATTGCTTGCAGGTAGAGAGCTCCTGGATGTTCATCTGAATGGAACCTTCGCCCGTAATGACGGCGACGTCACGCCCGGGGTTGGCCATTTGCGCACCCATGGCATAAGGCAGCCCGACACCCATGGTGCCCAGACCACCGGAGTTGATCCAGCGACGCGGCTCGTCGAAGCCATAATACTGGGCGGCCCACATCTGGTGCTGACCAACGTCAGAGGTCACAATCGCTTGGCCACCTGTGACTTCCCACAGCGTTTGAACGACAAACTGAGGCTTGATGACGCTGCTTGAAGTTTTGTATTTCAGGCATTCTTTACCGCGCCATGTATTGATCTGCTTCCACCAGTCTGCAATACGAGCCGGGTCGTTACGCGATTCGGCAACCGCCATTTGCGCGTACATGGCGTTGAATTCCTGAAGCACGTCTTTAACGCTGCCCACGATGGGCACATCGACCTTGACGCGTTTGGAAATTGATGACGGATCAATATCGATATGAATGATTTTGCGCTGATTTTGAGCAAAGTGTTTGGGATTACCAATAACACGATCATCAAATCGGGCACCCACCGCCACCAGAACGTCACAGTTCTGCATGGCCAGGTTAGCCTCGTAGGTACCATGCATGCCGGGCATGCCCACAAACTTTTCGTCAGTTGACGGAAATGCCCCAAGACCCATCAGCGTATTGGTGCACGGCGCACCAACCAGCTCAACGAGCTGACGCAGTTCGGGAGCCGCATCGGCCAGAATGACGCCCCCCCCCGAATAAATCATGGGACGCTCGGCGGCCAGCAGCATCTGGACTGCTTTCTTGATTTGACCCTGGTGCCCTTTGACAACCGGCGTGTAAGAGCGCAAAGAGACTTCTTCACGCTGGGCTGTGTATTTACAGGTAGCGATCGTGATGTCTTTGGGAATATCGACCAGGACAGGGCCTGGGCGACCGGTTTTGGCAATATAAAACGCCTTGCGCATGATGTCGGCAAGGTCTTTGACGTCGCGCACCAAAAAGTTATGCTTGACGCACGGGCGCGTAATACCGATGGCATCACATTCCTGGAAGGCGTCTTGACCGATGGCAGCGGTTGAAACCTGACCGCTGAGGATCACCATGGGTATGGAATCCATATAAGCGGTGGCAATACCCGTGACCGCATTGGTCAGACCCGGGCCACTGGTGACCAGGGCCACGCCGACTTTATCGGATGAGCGCGAGTAAGCATCGGCAGCATGCACGGCAGCTTGCTCGTGACGTACCAGAATGTGCTTGAAACTGTCTTGTTTATAGATTGCGTCGTAAATGTAAAGGACCGCGCCACCTGGATAACCGAAGATGTGTTCTACACCTTGCTCGGCCAGACAGCGAACGACGATGTCGGCACCATTGAGTTCCATAATAAAAAATTCCTTTCGTAACCGGCGCTGTCACCCCGAGCGGCTGTTAACCCGGGCTTCACCGAAAACTGCAACATGAATTGGCGCTTTGTGATTCACGGAACCACGCCACCCAACCACCCTGCAGTTTTGGCACACACCCATCAAGATGCAGCACACGCATTCAAGCGAATGCAATAGGTAGAATCGGAACGCCTTGACGCAAACGCTTGTGGCGTGGTCTAGAGCACGTTAATGTTGGCGCAAAAAGCCAGGCGGATACGCCCGTACAGATGAACCTTTAGTAACCTGCCAATGGTATTTGTCAGGTCAATCTGCTAATTTACCGCGTTGCAGCAAGGGAATCAAATTGAAATGTCTTTCTATGACATAAAGTTGCGTCGTATGCTGCATAAAAGGCACGAAATTTGCTTAGGCTGATATAACTTCCTTACCCCTCCTGCAACGTGCTCAGGCTGATATGACTTCTTTACCCCTCCTGCAACGTTTTTTTTACAGCCATTATTTTTTTGGCGGGCTGCGACAGGCCATCGGCGTCATCATTCCCGCACTGGTGGGCGGCATGGTGCTGGGCGAATACGCCCTTGGCATGGTGGCTTCAATTGGCGCAGCGTGCGTCGCCGTCATTGACCAGCCAGGCAGCCCCAGACGCTACGGAGTCAACACCATGCTGGGGGCCGTGCTGCTGGGCACGACCACCACGGTCATCACCGGCTTAAGCGCCTCCCACGAGACCCTGATCTGGCTCGTCATCCCTGCCTTGTGCTTCGTGTTTTCAATGTTCACCGTCTATGGTCGTCAAGGGGGTCTGATGGGGTATGCCTGCCTTTTCATCATGACCCTCACCATGCGAGAGTCACTTGAACCGCACGATGTGCTGTTTCATTCTTTCAGTTCTTTTTGTGGCGGCCTGTTCTACTTCCTCTTCAGCAGCACGGTACACCGGGTGTTCTGGCATCGGGAAGAACAGCAAGCGCTGTCGGTCGCCCTGTTTGCAACCGCAGACTATGTTGAAGGACGCTCACGACTGTATGACGTCAATGTCGATCTGGAGTCCTCTTACCGGGATCTCATGCGCCTGCAATCAACCATGACCGACAGCCAGCAAGCCGCGCGCAACATGGTTTTACGTGAATTGCCCACGGGTAAGTCCCGTTCTGACCAGCAACGCTATTCGGCGCTGAATATCTTTATTGACATGGTCGCACTGCTTGACACCCTGGTGGCCACACAAACTGACTACAGCACCCTGCATCGCCAGTTGCCAGCCAGTGATTTCCTGCTGTTTGCCCGTGACGCCCTGCGTAAACTGGCAGGCAATATCAGACAGGTTGCGCTTGATGTCGCGCGCGACCGCGCCGTAACCGAACGCAGCAGTGTTAAGGCCGAAATTCGCGCTCTCGAATACGAGCTCGAACAGTACCGCCAGCAAGGCATGTCAAACACCCATCCGGAAATTTATGCCCTGCTCGTCCAGGTCTTGCGACGTCTTCGCAATGCAACGCGCATTGTCGAACGCTTGTCTGAACACACTCAGCCCAAGGCCACTGTCGAACTGGTTGACATGCGACTGGACAAAACACTTGGGCGATTCCTTACACACAGTGAACTGCGCCTGGGCATGATCACGAGCAATCTGCGTCTTGATTCACCCAGCTTCCGATACTCAATCAGGGTCGCCATTGCTGCCACCCTCGGGCTGCTGGTTGATGTTGCCCTGACGGCATTGATGGGCATGGGCAGCGATGGCCCTGCGTTTGAAATCCATGGCTACTGGATCATTCTGACGACCGTGGTGGTGATGAAGCCTGGCTATGCACTGACTCGCCAACGGAATCTGTTCCGTTTGCTGGGAACATTTATAGGCTGTGTTCTGGCGCTTGCAGTCTTCAAGTTCGAACCCGATATCGATATCTACTTCACCATCCTGGTGGTCGCCTGCATCCTGGGCTACAGCATGATCCAGGTGAACTTCATGATCTCTGGGGCGTTAAATACGCTTTGCATTCTGATGGCCTTTCATTTGATATCGCCGGCCACCAACTTCCTGATTGGCGAGCGTCTGATCGACACGCTCATTGGTAGTGCACTGGCGCTAGGGTGCAGCTACATCCTGCCTTGGTGGGAACATAACTTTATGGGTTCGCTGGCTGCTGCGGCCAAAACAGCCAATGCGCGTTTTTTCAGGGCGGGCATGCACTATGCCACCCTCAACCGAAACCTGAACAACGCTACCGAGCTTGACGATGAGGCTCGCCAGAAACTGATACGCGACATTGAAGAGGCCGATGTCGCGTGGCGACTGACGCGAAAAAATGCCTATATTGCACTTGGGAATTTCACGGCAGCGTTTTACCGCATGATGTCTGAGCCTGAGCGCAGACAACGTAACGTTCCAGAGCTTAACCACCTGCTGATCCAGAATCACCTGCTGGCGTCCCAAATTAGTGCAGCAATACCCCTGTTGGCCCAGTTGCCTGCCATCCCCGATGGGATACAGAACTCTTTAAATGCCATTAACGAGTTTCTTGATGACCATGAAGCCGACCCACCGCTGTCCATCGAATCCGAAGGTGAACTGGCCGCGCTGGCTTATCCGATACGTCAGATGGTCAAAGCAACGCAATTGATACGACAAGAGATGCGTGCCCTTGAGCCTGCCGAGGCTACGGCGTGATTGACCGGCATAAGTTTTTAGCTGCACCCTGCCAGATGGACGCGCAGTCATCCACACGTCAGGGTGCTTCAAGAACTTGCCCGGGTATGCGTCGTTACAGGCTTTCCAGAGGCTTGGGAGGCCTGCTGGCGAAATACCAAAGGCCTGCCGCCGTTTGCAATACCAGCAAGATAGCCCAGGCCACGATGTGAGCCTGCGCCGGATACACGCCTGGAGCCAAGGGTTGCCATAACTCGACCACCCAGCCAATCGCATTCTGGAACAGGAAAATCAGGAAAAAAACCAGCATATTGAAGGTCGTACCGACTCGACCTAACGTGGTGCGCGGAAACGTTTCTACCAATACGGCATAAATCAGGACGTTAGTGCCACCCAGAAAGCCATACGCTGCCCAATAAAAAGAGTGCGGTAATGGCACACCTGCCAAAATCAGAAACTGCACCAGCACCAGCAAAGCAAGAAGAAGACCGCTGAAATGGTAGAGGCCGAGACCAAACTTTTCGATACGACGCGCAACCAGCCCTGAAGCCGCAC
>CAYTSJ010000180.1:0-5039 GCA_964440385.1 uncultured Pusillimonas sp.
AGTGGCAGCCAGCAGTTCTGCCGACAGTTCGGGCGTTAATTTGCCTTGTTGTTCGATCGATTCAAATACTGCGACGCGCCGGTCTTCAAGTTCACGGACATACAACAAACGTACTTCCAGATTACGTAGCACGGTGTCATCCAGCCCGCCAGTCACTTCTTTGCGGTAGCGTGCAATAAAGGGCACGGTGGCACCGCTATCCAGCAGTTCAACCGTCGCGGCCACTTGTGCCGGGCGAACACCCAGTTCCTCGGCCAGCAGGGCCACAATGCGTTCCGGCGAATTATTCAGCGTCGCAGGCGACGTCAGAGAAGTAGAAGCAGTCATGAATCAAACCGTCTTAGTAAGGTCAACAAGCGGGGCATTTTGCCACATTCGGTCTGAGCGGGTCGTGGCGGGCGGTTATCATTCCGTTTTGGAATTAACACTGGCTGGATGATTGCCACGATGCTGCTGCAAGAACTAGATGCGATATTTGCCGAAGATGGGCCGATTGCGGCGGCGGTGCCTGGTTATCACCCACGACAGGCCCAGCTCGAGCTGGCGCGCGCGATCAACAAGGCCATTGACGAGGGTCATACCCTGATTGCCGAAGCGGGTACCGGCACCGGTAAAACCTGGGCTTACCTTGTACCAGCCTTTCTCAGCGGGCTCAAGGTGCTGGTCTCTACCGGTACCCGCACACTTCAAGACCAACTCTATCGTCGCGATCTGCCGCGCTTGCGTAAGGCCTTGGCGTTACCCATTACGACGGCATTGCTCAAGGGCAGGGGTAATTATGTTTGTCACTACCACCTTGAGCGCTTGCAGGGCGACGATCGCGCCCTGAAATCCCGCGCTGAGGTCACCCAGTTGCGACACATTTCGGTATTTGCCCAGCAGTCGCGCACGGGTGACAAGTCTGAACTGGCCGAGGTTCCGGAAGAGGCGGATATCTGGAATCGCGTGGTATCGACCCGCGACAACTGTCTTGGGCAAGAGTGTCCGAATGTCCGTGATTGCTTTGTGCTGAAAGCACGGCGCGAAGCTCAGGAAGCTGATATTGTGGTGGTGAACCATGCGTTGTTCATGGCTGACCTGGCCCTTCGCGAAGAAGGCATCACTGATCTGCTACCTGAAGTGCAACTGGTCGTCTTCGATGAGGCGCATCAGTTACCCGATGTGGCTACGCGGTTTCTGGGCAGCAGCGTGTCGTCTCACCAGTTGCTCGATCTGGCGCGTCAAGTCGAGGCGGCCGGCCTGGCCCATGCCCGCGAGGCCGGGAACTGGACGGAACAAGGTCAAAAGATCGAGCATGCGGCCCGTGAACTGCGCTTGTCAACGGCCGCCATCGACCGCCTGCCCGGCAAAAAAGCCACGTTTGAAACTTTGCCTGACGCCGAGACCTTCGACGCGGCCCTGGATAAATTGCTGGAAGTCCTGGATGAGTGCGCACAGCGTCTGGGCATTGTTGCCGAAAAACATCCCGATCTCATGGCTGCGTCAAAAACGTGTCTTGACCTCAGGGCAAGACTGTTTCGCTGGAGTCAGCCTGATCGTCAGGGTCGCAATGCCCTGGCGCAGTCAGATGCGGCCGACGGGCTGGATGCCTTGTCCGTAAGGTGGGTAGAGTCAAGTACCCACGGTATGCGTTTGCATAGTGCACCGTTGTCTGTGGCGCGCATTTTTTCCCGCTTTCGTCGTCCTGATCAGGCCTGGGTGATGACGTCAGCGACCCTGTCCATCAATGGTGATTTCGGTTACTTTCAGCGGCAACTGGGCCTGCATGACGCCCAAACGGGGCGATGGGCATCACCCTTCGATTACCCGTCGCAGGGCATTTTGTTTGTGCCCTCATCGTTGCCACTGCCAAACCACCCTCAGTTCAATGAAAAGTTCGTCGACTTGCTCGTTCCGTTGATCAAGGCGTCACCAGGCGGGGTGTTGGTGTTGTGTACTACCTTACGTTCGGTCGACCACATTGCCCAGTTGCTGGAAGACAAATTTGAAGATGCCGGTATTGAGCGATTACTGCTCAGGCAAGGGGATACGTCTCGACGTATCTTGCTTGACCGGTTTCGCGAGGCACGCAACGCAGTTCTGGTCGGTAGTGCCAGCTTCTGGGAGGGCATTGATGTGCCCGGTGAGGCGTTGACACTGGTGGCCATTGACAAGCTGCCGTTTGCTCCGCCTGACGATCCTGTGCTTGAAGCGCGTCTTAACGAGAGTCGAAAACGGGGGGGTAACCCGTTTATGGAGTTTCAATTGCCCGAAGCGGCGATCGCACTCAAGCAAGGAGCAGGTCGGCTGATTCGCTCTGAGGCTGACTGGGGGGTGTTGATGGTGGCTGATTCCCGGATGGTTGAAAAACCCTACGGTAAGCTGCTCTGGCGCGGACTGCCCGCTTTCTCAAGAACCCGTGACCCGGCCCAGGTCGTGAAATTTTTCAGGCAGCGTGGTGTTAAAAATGATTAAAGCCGGCTAGCCGGCTTTAATCAGGTTCAACCCCGAAACTTTTTTTAATACCTGCCATACCTGTAGAACAGTCTCTGTGTGGCGGGCAGGTTTCAAAGAAACTTAAAACCAGTTAATCGGGTTCCAGAGGGTTCCGCGAGGGTTGGTCAAACCTTCAGCATAGTATTTGCTGTTCGGGAAGTTCGTGTCGAGTACTCGTTTAACGTCATCACGCAAGTCGTTCATTTTCAACTTGTCATACGCCATGTACATGATGTAAAGCGCCTTCTCGGAGATAGGCACGCCTTCAAAGTCAGTGATAACGGTTTGCGCCCGGTTGATTGCCGCCAGATAGGCCGAACGTTCGTAGTAGTACTGCGCGACCAGCACTTCGTTCTGTGCCAAGGCACTGACAATCCAGGTCATACGTTTCTTGGCATCCGGTGTGTACCGGCTGTCGGGGTAACGCGTGATCAGTTCCTTGAAGGCCTCGTAAGACTCGCGCAGCCCTTTGGGGTCACGTTCGGCGGGATCTTGCCCGGTGAACTCTGACAGCATGGCACTGGGCGGCGTGAAGGTAATTAGCCCTTTCAGGTAGAGCATGTAGTCTGTGCCTTCATTGTTTGGGTACTGCTGTTGAAAGCGATCAATGGCGGCAAGTGCTTGTTCGGGCTCGTCGTCTTTCCAGTTCACATAGGCCAGGTCAATCAGGGCTTGTTGGGCATAGCCGCCGAAAGGGTAACGTGATTCAAGGGCTTCCAGACGCTGCCTTGCGTCTGGCCAGTTGGCGTCACTGATTTCAGTACGCGCTTCGCGGTAAAGACGTTCGGCACTCCAGCCGATAGTCGGGTCGACTTCACCTTTGCTGAGCATGCCGCAACCAGTCAGGGTTGCTGCCAGTACGAAGACACCTGCCAGCCGGGCCAGCCGGGAACTGCCGGCAGAAAGTACAGAAATGGGGTTAACGCGAGTCACAAAAGCATCCTTGGTGTTAGCATTGCAGGCTGATTATATGATTAGTCACCATGCCTGACACAGATATTACTAAAGAAAGTTCATCCGACCTGTCCGATGATGAACCCCTCGTTTTCGAGTTGCCCTTCAAGACCAACCCCGACCGCCTGGATAAAGTGCTGGCCCGATTGATGCCCGAGCATTCGCGCAGTCGTTTGCAGTCATGGATTGAAGGGGGGTATGTGACGGTAAATGGTGCGGCTGCCAAGATCCGGCAAACCGTTGGGCCGGCTGATTGCATCGAAGTACGCGAGCAGGTAGCGCCCGAACAGTTGGCATTTACCCCCGAGCCGGTATCTTTTACGGTTGTGGCCGAGAGTCCCGACTGGATTGTGGTCAACAAACCTGCAGGCCTGGTGACTCATCCGGGGGCGGGGAACTGGTCTGGCACCTTGTTGAACGGGCTGTTGTACCGCTACCCCGAGTTGGCCAGTGTGCCGCGCGCGGGCATTGTTCACCGTCTTGATAAAGACACCTCGGGCCTGTTGGTGGTGGCGCGACATGAAAAATCCCAAACCCATCTGGTGCGGCAGTTGCAAGACCGCAGCGTCAAGCGTCAGTACGTTGCCCTGGTTCATGGCTGGGTCACAGCATCCGGTACTGTCAACCAACCTATTGGGCGAGACTCAAAAGTGCCTGTGCGTATGGCGACAGAGCGCCCCATAGCACCACGAGAGGCGATTACGCATTACATGCCCGAGCGTGTTGGCACAACCTCTGAAAATCAGCCTGTGACCCAACTCATCTGCAGGCTGGAAACCGGCCGTACTCACCAAATCAGGGTACACATGGCCAGTATCTGTCATCCTCTTGTCGCAGATGTGCTGTATGGTGGAAAAACGGTTGCCGGGGCGGTCAGGCAAATGTTGCATGCCCGGCTTCTGGCGTTTGAAGATTTTTCATCGGGCGAACGGGTGTCCTTTGAGGCGCCGCTTCCCGACGATTTTGAACAGGTGCTGGGTCAACTGACATGGCAGTCGTAACCTTGTTGAATCAGTTGGGCATGGTCTCCGGTACGCCTTGGACGCGCGTGCGATATTTTTCGACGACCCGACAAGGGGGCGTCAGCAAATTCCCGTTCAATGGCTTGAATCTTGCGACGCATGTTGCTGATGCTGCCAAAGATGTAGCAACCAATCGTGAATTGTTGGCGGCGGCTTTGGGGGCCATGCCCTTTTGGCTTGAGCAGGTTCACGGCACGGATGTTTTCGACGCTGACACGCACACGCGTGATGCGTATGAATTTCAAGGGCCCGTTGCTGTTGCAGATGCTGCCGTGACATCACGCCCAGGCGTTGTCCTTGCTGTGCTTACCGCGGATTGTCTTCCGGTCGTGATTGCCGATGATCAGGGGCGAGCGGTGGGTGTTGCCCATGCCGGCTGGCGAGGGCTGGCGGCTGGTGTTCTTGAAAATACCTTGCAAGCACTCAGGGCGCGTTTACCTGCAGGTGCCGTTTTGCGTGCCTGGATTGGGCCCGCCATCAGTCAGGGGGTGTTTGAAGTGGGGGCAGACGTATACCAGGCTTTCTGTGATTCAAACCCCGAGAACCGGGCGTATTTTGTGACAAGGTTACCTGGCGCGCCTGACGCTC
>CAYTSJ010000181.1:0-5034 GCA_964440385.1 uncultured Pusillimonas sp.
AATAATTCTGTCACTGGTTGACGGTGATGTCGTCCGGTCAGCGGGTTGACGTCAAGGATCTACCCCCGGAAATTGCTGCAGCCAACAAAGCACGGTTGTCTTCGTTGCTTGAAGCCGAAGGCGTTGCTGAAACAAAGGCCGGGGCCAATCTTCATAACACCCGGTCTGCCAGTCAAGCAAACGCTTCACTTCAAGACGCCCTTGAATCGGCGGCATCAGAATGGCGACACTTGCTGGCGCGTACCGCGCAAGAAAAACTTGACCGCAACGAACCCGCCATCATGACGTCATTAACGCGTGACTTTGAACGTTGCCTGATCAGTGTGGCCTTGCGTCACAGCCGTGATCGCAAGGCAGAAGCGGCGCAACGGCTGGGAATCGGGCGCAACACCCTGACACGTAAATGCCAGGAACTGGGTATACAAGCGGCAGACTGATCAGTCACCCTTGTTGCGGGTGTCGTGCTTCATCAGGCGTTCTTTTTCGCGCGCCCAGTCTTTGTCGCGGGCGGTGTCGCGCTTGTCATGCAGCTTCTTGCCTCGCCCTAAACCAAAATCAAGTTTGATACGGCCATTTCGGTAGTGCAGGTTCAGCGGTACCAGCGTGTATCCCCGTTGCTCGACCTTGCCGATGAGCTTTTTGATTTCATCGGCCTTCAGCAGCAGTTTGCGCGTACGGGTATTGTTGGGATGAATATGCGTGGATGCTGTGGCCAGCGGGCTGATGTGCATGCCGATAATGAACAGCTCGGCATCACGCACAATGACATAGCTTTCTTTGATCTGGACGTGGCCTGCCCGTATGGCTTTGACTTCCCAACCTTCAAGCACAAGGCCGGCCTCGAAGCGCTCTTCGATGAAGTAGTCGTGGGTGGCTTTGCGGTTTTCGACGATGCTCATGGTTGGGTGAAGCTATAAACGGTAAAATGAACCCTACATTCTAGCGACTTACTTCATTCAATGCATACTGTTCAGCGATCTGTTCTGGTTCCTCATACCTGCGCCCAAATGTTCGATCTGGTGGCAGGTGTTGAAAAATACCCCGAATTCATGCCCTGGTGTGGCGGCTCTGAGGTCCAGTCACGCGATGATCATGGCATGCAGGCATCCATTACCATCAGTTTTGCGGGTATCAAGCAATCGTTTGCCACGCGTAACCAGCATCATTATCCCAACCAGATTGATTTTGAATTGGTGGATGGCCCGTTTTCAAAGTTGTCGGGCAAGTGGGAGTTCAAAGCACTGGGGCCCGATGCCTGCAAGGTCATCTACACGATGGAATATGCCTTTTCGAATCGTGCCCTTGAAATGGTGGTCGGGCCGGTCTTTAATCGAATTGCTTCCAGCTTTATTGATTCGTTCACCCAGCGGGCGCAAGAGATATATGGTTGATGCGTCCCCGGGTTCAGACCGTATCACTGTCGAAGTCATTTACCCGCTGGCCGATCGTATCTGGCGCAAGTCGTTCAGTGTCCCCACCGCAAGTACGGTTGCGCAGGCACTACAGGTCAGTGGTGTGCTTGATGATTGCCCTGAACTGTCTGTCAATCTTCTTGCTGTCGGTATTTACGGCGTTTCATGTTCGCTTGATCACGTGTTGTCGGAATCAGACCGGCTTGAAATTTACCGGCCTTTGCACTTTGACCCTAAAGAATCGCGACGCCGCAGGGCACTGCATAAGCTGACGCAAAAGCGTGCAGGCAAACTGGCCGCAGGCAGAATGCGCAAGGCAAATCGGCTTGCCAGACCATCACATACTTCTGTGGCCAATCCATAGTTCTGGTTTGACCTATCTGGGAACCCAATGACAACGTTGCCTGCCCCAGCCCCCATACTTTTTGAAACCCTGCCCACCCGAAGCGGACATGCTCTGGGCTTGGTGGTGTTAAATAAGCCCCAGGCCCTTAATGGGTTTTCTCTTGAAATGGCGCTGGCGCTGCAAGAAAAACTGCTTGAATGGGAAGCTGACCCTTCATTGGTTATGGTGATTTTGCGCGGTAGCGGCGAAAAGGCGTTTTGCGCCGGCGGTGATTTACAAAGCATCTACAAAAGTTTGCCGGCTGTGCCTGCCGAAAATGCCTGGACCAATGACTACCTGAAGACCTTTTTCCAGGTTGAATATGCGGTAGATCATCATATTCATGTCTACGCCAAGCCAGTGCTCTGCTGGGCCCATGGCATTGTGATGGGGGGTGGGGCAGGGTTGATGATGGGGGCCAGCCATAAAGTGGGTACGCCGGCCACCCGTTTTGCCATGCCAGAAACCACCATCGGGCTATTTCCCGATGTGGGTGGCAGCTGGTTATTGAACCGGTTGCCTGCCGGGGTGGGGCGTTTTTTGGCCATGACGGGTACCAGCATTGGTGCTGCCGATGCGCAAAGTCTCGGGATCATAGACCACCTGCTTCCCGCAGGGGCCTGGGCGACCCTGTTGGAAACCCTTGCAGCGGTCCATTGGGAAAAGGATCGTCGCCATAACGACCACCTGCTTGACGCATGTCTTGAGTCTTTAGCGCTCACCGTGTCTGAAACTGGTCCTGTTCAGCGCCACATGTCAGCGATGTCGCAGTGGTGTGCCGGTACAAACGGATTAACCATTTATCGTCGTCTGGCGGCACTGGCCTCTTCTGATGACCCCTGGTTAGCTCAGGCTGCAATAAGGCTGGGTAAGGCTTGCCCGGCCGCCGTTGCCTTGTCATTTGAAATGTTGAAAAGGGCCAGGCCTCTGTCGCTGGCTCAGGTCTTTCAGATGGAATACATCGTTGCCATGAACGGTACAGCGCGTTCAGATTTCCGTGAGGGGATCAGGGCATTGCTGATTGAAAAGACCAATGATCCGCGCTGGTCTCCGGCCAGTGTAGATGAGGTCAGCACGGCACTGATCGATTCCTTTTTTATACCCCCATGGCCCAACGGCGTGGCGCACCCGTTGGGTTCTTTGGGCGTAACATCGGCTTGACTCAGTCTTTGGGCGGGTTGATGTCGTAGGGCAAATCAAGCAACCTGATTTGCGCTCCGTCCGGGGTACCCAGTCGTAAATCGGCATGTCCGATATCTGACAACTGAACCTCAAGTAGCACGTGGACTTGCCCTTTAAACTGAGCGGCATTCACAATCCGGCCCACTGCGGCTTCAGGTGCATGCGCATCAAAAGTGTCCTGGCCAGGCAGGGTGTTGGCGTCGATGTTGGCGCCAGCAATAATGCCCCGGGTCATGCGGCGTTTAACGGTGCCGCGGTAATGGCTTCGTGCAACAACCTCTTGGCCCGGGTAACACCCCTTGGTAAAACTGACGCCACCGATCAGTTCAAGATTCAAGGTTTGCGGTATGAACATTTCCTGGGTTGACAGGTCTATCCAGGGCAAGCCTGCGGCAATGTCGTCAGCGGCCCAAAGCGCGGCCAGGTCGGGGTTGTCTAGGGCTGTTGTTGCCAGCGCAGTGTGCGGAACAAACCAGAAGCGTGCCTTGGCCTGGTCAGCACGGGGTGCCGAAATGAAAGAACCGTGGGTTGTGTTGGCGACTTGATATGCTGAAAGGTCTTGCAACCCGCTCAAGGTCGCATCAAGCTCTGGCGGTAATGCCCCTCCAGATTGCCCAGACCACACCCCGATAACCGGGTTTTCTGACAGCGCCAGTTTGACTTTGGCACGCAGGACAAACATAGATAAACGTTTTACTATGGCAGCCGCAATATTAGGTTTGATCAGCATCCGGTAAACCGGATCGGGTTCACTATCAACTTTCCAGACCACCATGCTGGCCAGCATGCGCCCTTTGGGTGTGCAGTAGGCGGCCAGGCAGGCCTGACCTTCGGTTAAACCGGTAATGTCATTACTAAGTTGACCGTGCAAGAATGCTGCCGTATCGGTGCCGGTCGCTTCAATGACTGCAAGGTCGGACAAAAGGGTGGCGGTAGTCACAGAATCGTTCATACGCTTCAAGGCAATCAATAAACAAGATGTCAAGCGTTTATGATAGCGGTCTTTCGCCGCATATGTCGGTATAGTCAGGCTAACGACAGGGCTTTGGCCCTGGTTTGGGTCACAGGAACTGAATGCGAAGTGTTTTGATAAAAGCAATTTTGGGTGTGTTTGTCGCCGCCGTACTGGCGGTGGCAGCAGTGGTGGGCGGTATTTGGTATTGGTCCACTGCACCGGTCTCGATTAAAGACGATGTTGCCCGTTATAAGGTGGAAACCGGTAGCGGCATTCGGGCTATCGCCCGTGCCATGAACAAGTCTGGCATTGCCGTTCAAGAAGATTTATTCGTTCTGATTGCACGTTTGAACAAGATCGACACGCAAATCAAGGCGGGTACCTATGAAGCGGCCGCTGGCGATTCTCCGTTGACCTTGCTGGAGCGCATGGCGAAAGGGGATATGCTGCTGACGCGCATGACCCTCCCCGAGGGCTGGACCTACGCCCAAATTCGGGAAGCGTTGCGAGTCAACCCGGATGTACGCCAAACCTTGGGCGATATCAGTCACGAAGATCTGCTTGAACTGTTGGGTTTGGAAGGGGATAGTCCGGAAGGCTGGTTTTATCCAGACACCTATGTCTTTGCACCCGATACCAGCGATATTGACATTCTTCGGCGTGCTGTTGAGTCGCAAAAAGCCATGCTTGAGCAGCTCTGGGAAAAGCGTGCGCCCGATTTACCCTTGAAGTCGCCCTACGAGGCCCTGATTCTGGCCTCTATTATCGAAAAAGAAACCGGGCATGCCGAAGACCGTGCCCGCGTCAGCGGTGTTTTCATTAACCGGTTGCGCATCGGTATGCCGCTGCAAACTGACCCCACCGTGATTTACGGCATGGGGGATAAATACCAAGGCCGTATCCGCAAAAGCGATCTGAAAACGGATACGCCCTGGAATACCTATACACGCAGCGGTTTACCGCCAACACCGATTGCCAGCAGCGGTCGCGCCGCGCTGGAAGCCGCGTTGAATCCGGAAAAACACAAATTCCTGTTTTTTGTTGCCCGTGGTGATGGCACTAGTCAATTTTCTGAAAACCTGCGGCAGCACAACAGTGCT
>CAYTSJ010000182.1:0-4996 GCA_964440385.1 uncultured Pusillimonas sp.
CACTGTGATTGGGCATGGCGTCAAACTCGACAACCAGATCATGATTGCCCACAACGTCAAGGTTGGTGACCACACGGCCATGGCTGCCTGTGTCGGGGTGGCGGGTTCGACCACCATCGGGCAACGTTGCACCATTGGTGGCGCTTCAATGTTGTCGGGCCACATCACTCTGGCTGATGACGTGCATGTTTCAGGCGGTACAGCAATTACTTCCAGCGTGACAGAGCCTGGTCGCTACACCGGTGTTTATCCCTTTGCGGAACACGGTCACTGGCAAAAAAATGCGGCTGTCGTCTCGCAACTGTCGCAATTGCGTCGTCGCTTGCGGGCTTGTGAAAAAAATAACGATTAACACTCAACTGGCGCAGTCATGCGCATGCAGGATTTGAAATGGAACTGGATATCAAGCAAATCATGGAACGTCTGCCGCATCGTTACCCGATGCTGCTCGTTGACCGCGTACTCGAAATGGTGCCCGGGAAAAGTATCGTTGCCATCAAAAACGTTTCCATGAACGAGCCATTTTTCACGGGACATTTCCCGCATCATCCTGTGATGCCTGGCGTGCTGATCATCGAAGCCATGGCTCAGGCAGCCGCCTTGTTTTCTTTTGAAGGTAACGACGAGGTAAACCCGGCTAACAGCAAGATTGCCTATTATCTGGTTGGCGTTGATGGCGCACGTTTCCGTCGTCCGGTGGTTCCTGGCGACCAGTTGAGACTTGAGGTCACTGCCGATCGCATCAGCCGTACCATGTGCAAGTACACAGCGCGTGCCACTGTGGATGGTCAGGAAGTTGCCGAAGCCAAACTCATGTGCGCAATTCGGGTTATTGAAGAATGAGCCATGCTCTGATTCACCCAACCGCTATTATCGATGCCAAAGCAAATCTGGCAACCGATGTTTCGGTGGGCCCTTACAGCATCATCGGCCCAAATGTCATTATTGGCGCAGGTACCCGGGTGGGACCACACTGCGTCATTGACGGTCATACCACCATCGGCGAGAACAACCAGTTTTATCGCTTTTGTTCTATTGGTGGCATTCCACAAGACAAGAAATACAAAGGTGAACCTACCCGTCTGGAAATAGGTAAAGGAAACATGGTGCGTGAGTATGTCACCATCAATACCGGTACGGTACAAGACGTCGGCGTAACCCGGGTCGGTGATGACAACTGGATCATGGCCTATGTGCACATTGCCCATGATTGCCAGGTGGGCAGTCACACCATTATTGCCAACAATGTTCAGCTGGCAGGCCATATTCATATTCAAGACTGGGCCATTATTGGTGGCTCCACTGCGGCCCATCAGTTCGTACGTATCGGGGCGCATGCCATGGTGGGTGGTAACAGCGCCATTCGCCAAGACATTCCGCCTTATGTGATTGGTGCGGGTGATCCTTTCCGTCCTGTCGGGATCAACTCTGAAGGTCTGGGTCGTCGCGGCTTCTCCCCTGAATCGGTCTCGGCCCTGAAGGAAGCCTATAAGTTGCTTTATCGGCGTAACCTGACGGTTCCCGATGCAGTCGCTCAAATGAAAGTGCTTCTTGAAGAGCGCCCCGAAGCGGCTCCGGCCGTTCAGGTATTGGTCGATTTTCTCTCTGCCGAAGGTCGCGGCATTTCACGCGCATGACGTTACGTGTCGGCATGGTGGCTGGTGAACCCTCGGGGGATTTGCTGGCCGCGCGGGTGATGCAAGGATTGCTTGATCTGCAATCCGCTAGTACCCCCGCTCATACACAAATGCAGGTCTCGCAACCAGGACACGCGGTCAGTTTTGAAGGAATCGGTGGCCCCGCCATGATGTCGCAAGGCCTGGACGGCTGGCACGACATGGGGGCCCTGACGGTATTCGGTTACGTTGATGCGCTGAAACGCTTGCCAAGCCTGATTCGCACCTACAACAACGTCAAATCACGCTGGCAGGCGCAGCCACCTGATGTTTTTGTCGGCATCGATGCGCCCGACTTTAACTTGCGCCTGGAGCATCAGCTTAAGAAAGCGGGTATACCTACCGTGCATTTTGTAGGGCCCTCTATTTGGGCGTGGCGCTACAGTCGTATCCATAAAATCCGTGAATCCGTCTCTCACATGCTGGTGCTTTTTCCCTTTGAAGAAGCGATTTATGTTAAAGAAGGCATTCCGGTCACTTATGTAGGCCACCCGCTGGCCGACTTGATTCCGCTGACGCCAGATCGTGACGCAGCGCGACAACGTTTAGGCTTGCCTTGTGGTGCCAAGGTTCTGGCAATTTTGCCGGGTAGCCGGTCCTCGGAAATTCGCCTGTTGGCGCCACGCTTCTTGCAGGCAGCGCAACGGCTGCAACATCAGGACCCTGACTTGCAACTGGTGGTTCCCATGGTGAATGCCAGGCGCCGTCAGGAATTCGAGGCTATTCTGGCCTTGAATCCGGTTGCCAGCCTGAAAATTATTGATCAAAGCACTTTACCTGATCGACCCGCTGCCTGGGACGCGATGGAGGCGGCGGATGCGGTGCTAGTTGCCAGTGGCACCGCTACCCTTGAAACCGCCTTGTTCAAGCGCCCGATGGTGATTTCCTATGTCCTCTCGCCCATGATGCGTCGGCTGATGGCGTGGAAGTCGGGCCAAGAGAAGCCCTATGTGCCTTGGGTGGGTCTGCCTAATGTGCTGCTTAACGATTTTGCCGTGCCCGAGTTACTGCAAGACGAGGCCACCCCGGAAAAGCTGGCCGATGCCTCCTGGAAGGCGCTCAATGACGCAACCTTGGCCCAATCCCTGCAAGCCCGTTTTCTCGACCTGCATCACACCTTGCGTTGTGATACCCCGCGCATTGCGGCTCAAGCCATTTATCGGGTAGCCACTGGTGAAGCAAGCTGATCTGTTCTCTGAGCCCACCGTGTCTTTACGGGTTGCCGGTGTTGACGAAGCGGGCCGTGGGCCTTTGGCCGGCCCCGTTTATGCAGCAGCGGTAATTCTTGACCCCGACAATATTCCTGCGGGTCTGGATGACTCCAAAAAACTGAGTGCTCAAAAACGTGAAGTGCTTGCCGAGCAAATCCGCCAGCATGCTTTGGCCTGGTGCATTGCCAGTGCCAATGTCGAAGAAATTGATACGCTGAACATTTTGCAGGCCACCCTGCTGGCGATGCGTCGCGCCTGCGAAGGCTTGAGTCTGCCACCTGACCAGATCCTTATTGATGGAAACCGCGTTCCAGCGGGCTTGCGTGCACCGGCCCAGGCCATCGTGAAAGGCGATGCCACAGTTGCCGCCATTTCGGCAGCATCCATTCTTGCAAAAACTGCTCGAGATGCCGATTGCGATCGATTGCATGCTTTGTATCCGAACTACGCTTTCGATCAACATAAAGGTTACGGCACGGCCTTGCACTTGCAGCGATTGCAGCAATGGGGGCCGTCGCCTGCCCATCGTCGCAGCTTTGCGCCGGTGCGTGAAGCCGCCATCAAGTTTGGGCTGACATAATGAACCATGTCCAATCCAAAGATAACCCCCGATACAAACACTGGTTGCGGGTGTCATCTGGCAAAGTTGATGATGAAGTCATCCTTGAAGGTGTGCATCTGTGCCAGGAATGGATGCGTCATCAAGGACAGCCAGTAAACGCCATTTTTGACAGTTCAAAATTTGAGCGTTCTGCCGAGTTGCAGCAACTGGCGCTTGAACTGGATCCGTCCCTCAGTGTCGGGCTTGATCACGGTTTGTGGTCAAGAATGTCAGGTGTGGCGGGCGAAGGGCAGGGCCTCGCCTTTGTCGTCAAGCCTCCATTGCCAACTTTACCTGAACGTATTTCCGAAAACTGTCTTTGGCTCGACAGGGTTCAAGATCCTGGCAATCTGGGTACCTTGCTTAGAACAGCTGCGGCGGCGGGTGTGCGGCAGGTGTATGTTGGGCAAGGCTCTGCCAGGGTTTGGTCGGCCAAGGTTTTGCGTAGCGCACAAGGCGCGCATTTTGCCCTTCAAATTTTTGAACATCTTGACCTTGTTGAGTTGACCAGTCGCCTGGACATTCCTTTGGCGATCACGAGCCTTGACGGTGGGCATGATATTTTCGACACAGGTTTACCCAAGATCTGTGCCTGGGTTGCCGGTAATGAAGGGCAAGGCGTGTCACCCGCGCTGCAGGCGCTGGCACAATTGCGCGTGTTTATCCCGCAATCACCTGCCGTCGAGTCACTGAACGTGGCCGTTGCCATGGCGCTATGTCTGTACGAACAGTTTCGCCAGCATCGTCATCACTAAAAAGCCGGGTTCTTTAACCCGGCTTGGCTATGTCTGGTGTCTGCATTCAACCAGATGCAGATCCTGAAGAATAACGAACCCATAAAAACGTCGGTTATTCATGTCATGTGACCGAAATAGAAATTCAGTAAATATGCGCTTCCAGACCCACTTCTTGCAGCACTTTGGTCGAGATTTCTTCAATCGACCGGCTGGTGGTTGATACAAACGGAATGCCTTCACGACGCATCAGGCGCTCGGCCTCGGCAACTTCGTAACGACATTGTTCAAGGGTGGCATATTTGCTGTTGGGACGACGTTCGTTACGAACTTCGGAAAGCCGTTCAGGCTGAATAGATAGGCCAAACAGTTTTTGGCGGAAGGGGGCCAGTGTCTTGGGCAGGGTGCCACGCTCAAAATCTTCAGGAATAAGCGGGAAGTTAGCCACTTTAAGGGCGTATTGCATGGCCAGATAGAGGCTTGTCGGGGTTTTGCCACAACGCGATACCCCCACCAGGATGACGTCAGCCTTGTCTAGCCCATGCACAAACTGGCCATCGTCGTGAGACAAACTGAAGTTTATGGCTTCGATGCGATCCCGGTATTTTTTGGAGGTGCCACTGCCGTGCGAACGGCCAATGGAGTGGCTTGATTTCATGTCAAGTGCCTCTTCAAGGGGCTTGACGAAGGTGCCGAACAAATCAAGGAATACGCCTTCGGCATTTTTCAACAGGTCGGCCATTTCGGGGTTGACCAGTGTGCTGAATACCAAGG
>CAYTSJ010000183.1:0-4995 GCA_964440385.1 uncultured Pusillimonas sp.
GATCATTGGCCTGACCAGCCTCCAGTTCTGACTTAAGCCAGGCCAGGCGTTCAGCATCCAGATAACCGTGGCCATGAATATCATCGGAACCATCGTCTTCGCGCTGGGTGTTGTCAAGCACAATGACCTTGAGCGGAATACCGGGCTTGGGGAAAAAGCTGTAGCAGGCAAAGCCGGCGCTTTTGTTTTTGTCGACCAGGTCAAAGCCGTGGCCCACAGGCTGCGTGGTGGTTTTGAAGAACTCCTGCATCCATTCGGTACGTGCCAATGGTCGCCGGTCGCGGTCTGGGGCTATTTTCGGAGCGCCGTTTGCAAATGCGGCATCGGTCGTGAGGCCGTTGTAAATGACTTTGCCGTAGGGGCTTGAACCATCGAGAAGGCCCGGGTAGTAGCGGGGCGTGTTCCTCAGATTCTTGATGTCAAACAGTACCGGAAAGGTCTTTGGGTTGGGCACCAGAATGTCGGCAATGTCCCATACGGTATCGGCGGTGTAAGACTCCCGAATGCCCAACGCCGGGTGGGCATCAATGGGAAACGAGCCAATATAAAAGTGGTCGTGGTTGCCCAGCGTCTGGTACCAAGGGATTGACTTGTCCAGACCCACAGCCTGAAACGGTTTCTGAAAGTCGATGGTGTCTTCGCCGATATGCGCACCTGAGCTGGGGCGAATGGGCTTGCCATCAATGACATCGATATACCATCGTGTTTCATTGAAGGCCATGCTGTTGGCGGCATCGCCTAACGATAGGCCAAAGTCAAAAGGCTCTTTTTTGTGAAGGGCATTCACGGTCTGGATCGCCGCATCCAGTACCTGGGTGGTATACAGCATGACCGGCGAATAAACCGAGGTGTTGTTGTAGGCGAAGCGCTCGGCTTTCTGGAAGTGTATGAGCTGGTTAGGGGCTTCTTTGTCCGTAATATGAATGTCGGAAATCGTAAAGAAGCGCACCAGCCGGGTTTTGTGGGTGGGTGAGTGATTTGCTGGGGTTGCTGGCAAGAGGTCTTTTCGTGCAACCAGCGGCAGCGGTGAGCCCCAGGTCCATTGGCCATAGCCGAACTCGTCGTAGCGCTCAACGTCATCCAGTTCCGGCATGCTTAGCCCAGGTAGCGTTTTCGGAAACGAGATCATCGCGTCGAGGGTGGTTCTGACCGGTGTCGAAATAGGGTAGGTCGGCAGGCTTTGGGGTTTGGCGTCGAGTGCCATGACCCACGGGCTGAAGCTGGCCGCACCCGCGGTGGCTATCATTTTTATGGAATAGCCTAAAAACTCTCGACGTGATATTGGGGTTTTTGAGCCGTCGTTCTGATTCGAGACAGTATTTTCTTGCGGTGTTTTTTTCATGACGAACTCAGCTTGAATTGGCGGGTGTAACCGATGGCGCGTTTTGCGATTGATCGGCCGACAGAATTTAGCAGAGGTTTCGTTCGTTTGGCCGATTCAAGACTGATTTTGTCGTACTGAGCGTTGTGTCAGTTGAAAGCGTGTTCTTCAATCTTGATGTATGGCCACTTTGGATTGCATACTCTGTAAACTAGCCATCAAGCCATGTCAGGTTTTAAATGTAAAGGTAGACAATGAAATCCATATTCAAACTGATTCCCGTTCTTTTGATGCTGTCCTTCGGTGCGTCTGCCGCCAGCGCCGCTGAATTTGCCTGTCGGATTGCGAACAAAGACAGGGTGGTCAGCCTGGTTCAAAAAGGGAACACGCTCTCGTATGCGTACGGCAAAGAAGACACCATGCCTGAACTGGCACTGAAGGTAGCGCTATCGGATGCAGAGTTGTACGCTTGGGAAGGGATAGGGCGTTACCAGAATTACAGCATTGGTATTCCCAACGGGCAGTATTTGTATACCGTTTACAAGTCTTTTGATAGCCGTGAGCAAGTCCTTGTTTACGGTGTCGTGATTGAAAAAGGCGATAAATTGCTCGCCGATTTGTTATGCCACCCCGATACTATTAGTGGTGATCTTGAAACCATGGTGCTTAAGCTGAAAGGTCTTGATTAGGTTTATCGCGGGTGGGGCTACCCGCCCAAGAACGTTAAATCAAGACGAAAAAAAACCGGAATGCATTAAGCAAACCGGTTTTAAATGGTTTACAGCTTTTAAAGCTATAAACTGAATTTGGTAGGCAGTACTGGATTCGAACCAGCGACCTCTACGATGTCAACGTAGCGCTCTAACCAACTGAGCTAACCGCCTGAAGAACAACACTATAACGTGAAATCATTTCGTGTGTCAAGTTGCCCGACATTTTTCATGATCCGAACAACAGGTTTTGAACCCATGGCATCGGGGCGCTGATGTTACACTATATTCATCTGTCTGTTCTTGTGCGCAACTGTCTCTAATAAGGCGCGCAGCCAGCAAAATCAAATAACTAAAAACGCGGCGGGTGCCGCGTTTTTTTGTCAGGATATCTTATGGTTCAGATTACGTTGCCCGATGGGTCGCAGCGCGACTTTCCCGGTCCGGTCTCTGTTAGTGATGTAGCGCATTCTATTGGCACGGGCTTGGGCAAAGCCGCTTTGGCAGGGCGCGTTACGTTCGCGGGCTCGGAAGGCAAGCTTGTTGACACCAGTTTCGTCATCGAAAGCAATGCTGATCTGGCCATTGTTACCGCCAAAGACCCTGAGGGCCTTGACCTCATTCGCCATTCAACAGCACATTTGCTGGCGTATGCGGTCAAATCATTGTTTCCCGAGGCTCAGGTCACGATTGGCCCGGTTATCGATAACGGCTTTTACTACGACTTTTCATACAAGCGCCCGTTTACGCCCGAAGATCTCGAAGCCATCGAGAAGAAAATGACCGAACTGGCGCGCAAAGACGAGGTCGTGACGCGCGAAGAGTGGTTGCGTGACGATGCAGTCGAGTTTTTCAAAGGTATCGGCGAAACCTACAAAGCCGAGATCATTGCTTCCATTCCCTCTAACGAACCCATCAGTTTGTATCGTGAAGGCGATTTCATCGACTTGTGTCGCGGCCCTCACGTGCCGTCAACCGGCAAGTTGAAAGTCTTCAAGCTCATGAAGGTCGCGGGTGCCTACTGGCGCGGAGACAGCAACAACGAAATGCTGCAACGCATTTATGGCACGGCCTGGGCTACCAAAGAAGAGCAGCAGGCTTATCTGACCATGCTCGAAGAGGCCGAAAAACGCGACCATCGCAAGTTGGGGCGTGAACTGGGTCTGTTCCACTTCCAGGAAGAAGCACCGGGTCTGATCTTCTGGCACCCCAAAGGCTGGACTTTGTGGCAACAAGTTGAACAGTACATGCGCGGTATTTATCGCGACAACGGCTATCAGGAAATCAAGGCTCCGCAAATTCTCGATTTATCGCTCTGGAAGAAAACCGGCCACTGGGATAACTATTCCGAAAACATCTTTACGACCGAATCTGAAAACCGGGTTTATGGCCTGAAGCCCATGAACTGCCCCGGTCACGTCCAGATTTTCAATGCGGGTTTGCATTCGTATCGTGAATTGCCGATTCGTTATGGCGAGTTTGGTCAATGTCACCGCAATGAGCCTTCGGGTTCGTTGCATGGCATGATGCGCGTTCGCGGGTTTACGCAAGACGACGGCCACATTTTCTGTACTGAAGATCAGTTGCAAGACGAATGTGCTGCTTTTACGGCTTTGCTGCAAAAAGTCTATGCCGACTTTGGCTTTACCGACATTTTGTACAAAGTGGCAACTCGCCCCGAAAAGCGTATTGGTAGTGATGAGGTTTGGGACAAGGCCGAAGAGGCCCTCATGGAAAGCCTTCGTCGTACCGGGTGTGCCTACGAGGTTAGCGAGGGTGATGGTGCGTTTTACGGCCCCAAAATCGAATACACCCTTAAAGACGCTATCGGTCGCCACTGGCAGTGTGGCACCATCCAGGTTGACTTTTCCATGCCTGCCCGTTTAGGGGCCGAGTATGTCGACGCATCAGACCAGCGTAAAACGCCGGTCATGTTGCATCGCGCTATTCTGGGCTCTTTCGAGCGTTTTATCGGTATTCTTATCGAAAACCACTCGGGTGCCATGCCGACCTGGCTTGCGCCAGAGCAGGCCGTAGTGTGCTGTATTTCAGAGAATTACGCCGATTACGCCAGTGAAGTGGCGCAGAAGCTCAAGAAACAAGGCTTCCGGGTGTCATCCGATTTGCGCGGTGAAAAAATCACTCGTAAAATCCGTGAACACAGCATGCAAAAGATTCCTTACATTCTGGTCGTTGGCGAAAAAGAACGCGACAATGGCACAGTAGCGGTTCGCAGTCGTGGCAATTTAGACTTGGGCGTGATGTCCATTGAAGATTTCTCGGCTCGCATGCAAGAAGATATTGCCTCCCGACGCTTGGTCGGGCAGGAATAATTGTTAAACATCAAGGAGTTCTAGATATCGCAACCGATAAAAACAATCGCATCAACAGTGAAATTCGTGTCCCCGAGGTGCGGCTGATTGGTGTCGACGGTGAACAACTAGGCATCGTTAAAATTGCTGATGCCCTGCAGCTTGCCGATGAAAATGAAGTTGATCTGGTTGAAATTGCGCCCAACGCCGAGCCGCCTGTCTGTCGCTTGATGGACTATGGCAAGTTCAAATACCAGGAACAAAAGCGTCTGGCTGAAGCCAAGTCGAAACAGAAAGTCATCCAGGTCAAGGAAGTCAAATTCCGTCCAGGTACCGACGAGGGCGACTATCAGGTCAAGCTGCGCAACTTGAAGCGCTTTATTGAAGATGGCGACAAGGCAAAAGTAACCTTGCGATTCCGCGGTCGTGAAATGGCCCACCAGGAATTGGGCATGCGTGTTCTCGAGCGCGTTCGCGATGATCTGACCGAAATGTGTGTGGTTGAAGCCATGCCCAAACTGGAAGGTCGTCAGATGGTCATGGTGCTTGCCCCACGCAAGAAAGCGCCTCAGAAAGGCGAATCGGCATCCTGATTCAACAGTCATACATCCCCATCAGGGTTTCCTGGTGGGGTTTGTTTTCGTAGGTACCC
>CAYTSJ010000184.1:0-4977 GCA_964440385.1 uncultured Pusillimonas sp.
ATACACAGGAAAAAATGGTCAGCCTGGAAATCGCAGACAACATCGCAACGATTACGCTAACACGACCAGATAAGCGCAATGCGCTCAGCCTGAGAGTTGTAGAGCAGCTCCGTACTATTTTTGAAACTTTGCCTGACACCGTTCGTGTCGCCATTCTGGCAGGTGTAGGCCCCCACTTTTGTGCCGGTCTTGATCTGTCCGAGCTTTCAGAAACCACCACCGCCGAAGGCGTGCAGCATTCGTTCAGATGGTATGAGGCCTTTTCAAAAATTCAATTCGGACGCGTCCCTGTCATTTGCGTTATGCAAGGTGCTGTCGTCGGTGGCGGGCTTGAACTCGCCACTTCGACCCACGTCCGTGTGGCTGACGAAACCGCTTATTTTGGCCTGCCGGAAGGTCAACGCGGTATTTTCCTTGGCGGTGGCGGGTCTGTACGCGTCTCCAAACTCATCGGTTTTTCTCGCGTCACCGAAATGATGCTGACAGGTCATGTGCTGGATGCCAACGAAGGGCTGGCCATCAGCCTGGCACACTATGTGACGCCTGCCGGAAAAGCCATGGACAAAGCGCTTGAACTAGCCAAAAAAATTGCAAGTAACGCGCCACTGTCAAACTTTGCCATCACAAACGTGTTGCCATTGATCGCTGAGCAACCTATGTCGCACGGCCTGATGACCGAATCACTGATTGCTGCAATTACCCAAGGTGCACCTGAAGCCAAGGAGCGCGTCAATGCTTTCCTCGAGAAGCGCGCTGGCAAAGTCACCCTGAATTAAAAATATCGTTCCGGGGAACAATGATGACAACGACTGAACTACCCTTTCGAGCCCTTGCGTTGGGCCCTTATGAAGCCAAACTAGAAACCCTTGCTGACGGCAGTATCTTGCTCAGCAACGCCGAGCCACTGCAAGAGTATCCTGATTGCATCACGCAACCGCTGATTCACTGGGCCAAGGTCAAGTCAGAGGCGACTTTCCTGGCACAACGCGACAAGACGGGTGTCTGGCAACATCTGACTTACGCCGAAGCCGTACGCCGTATGCGCAATCTAAGCCAGGCGCTGCTTGATCGTGGCCTCAACGCCGAGCGTCCGCTCATGATTCTGTCAGAAAACAGCATTGAGTTCGCGTTGCTGGCTTTGGCCGCCCAACACGTCGGTATCGCCTTTGCCCCCATTTCACCGGCATATTCCCTGTTGTCACCCAGCGCCGAGCGCGTTCGTCACGCGACCGACCTGCTGACACCCGGTGCCGTTTTTGCGTACGATGCGGCACGCTTCGAAAACGCCATCAAGATCGCCATTCCAGACGATGTTGAACTGTTTTTCGTCGAGGGCAAGATCGAAGGTCGCAAATGCACCTCGTTTGCCGACCTTGAACGTACCGTGGCAACACCTGCCGTAGAAGGTGCCCATGCACAGGTCAATGGCGACACCATTGCTAAATTCCTCTTTACCTCCGGTTCGACCAAATTGCCCAAAGCGGTTATCAATACCCAACGGATGATTTGCAGCAATCAGCAGCAACTCGTGCAGTGTTATCCCTTCCTGCGCGAAGAGCCGCCAATTCTGGTTGACTGGATGCCCTGGCACCATACTGCAGCAGGCAACAACAATTTTGGCGTCATTATTTACAACGGTGGCACCATGTACATCGACGAAGGTAAACCTACGCCTGATGGCATGGTGGAAACGCTGCGCAACTTGCGCGAAATACCTTCAACCATGTATTACTCGGTCCCTAAAGGCCTTGAAGTGCTCGCACACGAAATGAAGCGTGATTCCGTTCTGCGTGATCAGTTCTTCAGCCGTATGCGCCTTATTTTCCCTTGTGGTGCTGCCCTTCCGGCACCACTGAAAAAAACCATTGATGAGTTGGCTTTCCAGGCTGTGGGGGCGCGGATCCCCATGACCACGGGTCTAGGTATGACAGAAAGTGCGCCTTTCGCGATTTCTGCTCACTTGCCGGACTGGCAGGCAGGAGTTATTGGTATCCCTGCACCAGGCTGTGATGTCAAACTGACACCTGCCGGCGGAAAACTTGAAGTTCGCTACCGCGGTCACAACATTACCCCTGGCTATTGGCGTCAGCCTGATCTGACCGCAGAAAGTTTCGACGAAGAGGGCTTTTTCTGCAGCGGTGATGCGGCAGAACTGATCGACGAAAACAACGCCAGCTCAGGTCTGCGCTTTAATGGGCGCATTGCAGAAGACTTCAAACTGATCAGCGGTACCTGGGTTAACGTTGGTGCCATGCGATCACAAATCATCGCCGCAGGTGCACCTTATATTCACGACACCGTGATCACCGGTCACGATCGGGATGAGTTGGGTATGATGGTCTTGCTGTTGCCGACCGCCTTTGCACTTTCACCCTCGCTGACCGAAAAAGCCTCACTGAAAGAAATTGCCACGAACCCCGACGTCAGGGCATGGGCTCAAAACCTTCTGGATACCCTTGCCGCGAAAGGTACAGGGAGTTCCAACCGTATGGTACGCGCCCTGCTTTTAAAAGAACCCGCTTTAATGGAACTTGGGGAAATGACTGACAAAGGGTCAATCAACCAGCGTACGATGTTGCGCACGCGCGCAGCACTCGTCGAAAAAATCTATGACGTCCAGCCCGTAGACGATGAAGTCTTGCTGGCCCATGCGCATATCGGAAACGCCTGAAAGGAAAACACATGACAGAGCAAAAACCCATTGTCGCCATCGATATTCATACCCATGCAACGATATCGACGCGCAACCCGCCTGACGAAGTGGCTATCGCCTTTGATAAAGCGATGGCCGAGTACTTCAAAGAGCAAATGCCCCGCCCAACCATCGACGAAACAGCGGCGTATTATCGTGAACGCAACATGATGGCCGTGATCTTCACTGTCGATACCGAACGCGCCAACGGCCAAGTCCGTATCACCAATGAGGAAGTTGCCGAAGAAACCGCAAAGCACAAAGACGTCTTGATCCCGTTCGCCAGTATTGACCCCATGCGCGGGAAGATGGGCGCACGCGAAGCACGTCGTCTGATCAACGAATTTGGCATTCGCGGTTTCAAATTCCATCCTTCGGCACAAGAGTTCTACCCGAATGACCGTGGTGCCTATGACCTCTACGAAGTGATCGCCGAAGCGGGCCTGCCAGCCATTTTCCACAGCGGCCAGACCGGTGTGGGGGCACGCATGCGTGGCGGTGGCGGCGTTCGTCTGAAGTACTCTGATCCAATGTTCCTGGACGATGTTGCCGTTGATTTCCCCGACATGCCCATCGTCATAGCCCACCCGTCATTCCCCTGGCAAGAAAACGCCTTGGCGGTAGCTACCCACAAGCCCCAGGTTTACATCGACCTGTCGGGTTGGTCACCAAAGTATTTCCCGCCCATTCTGGTTCAGTATGCAAATACTATCCTGAAGGACAAGATGCTGTTTGGCTCTGATTTCCCGGTCATGACACCCGAACGCTGGATACAAGACTTCGAAAAAATCGGTATTCGTGATGAAGTCAAACCCCTGATCCTGCGTGACAATGCAGTTCGCTTGCTGGGTCTGGACAAAGATCCGGTTTATGGCCGCTACACACGCCTGAAACCACCCACCGCTGACGGCTGCTGCTAAGGAAAACTGAATATGGAACTGAAAAATACCCCCGTCCTGGTCACTGGCGGCGCTTCTGGTCTGGGCGAAGCCACCGCTATTCGTCTGGCTGCGCAAGGCGCCAAGGTCGCCATTCTTGATGTGCAAACAGAAAAAGCCAAAGCGGTTGCCGAACGTATTGGCGGTATCGCTGTTTATTGTGATGTAACCAGTGATCAAAGCGCCACGCAAGCCATCGCCGAAGCGCGCGAGAAGCATGGTGTAGCTCGTGTACTGGTCAACTGTGCGGGCGCCGGTACCGGCAAACGGGTTGTCGGCAAGAATGGGCCCATGCCGCTCGAAGACTTCACCAAAGTCATCAACCTGAACCTGATCGGCAGCTTCAACATGACCCGTCTGGCTGCCGCTGACATGATCGCCAGCGACCCTCTCGGGGAAGAACGCGGCGTCATTATTTTCACCAGTTCAGTGGCAGCCTTCGAAGGGCAAATCGGGCAGGCTGCTTACTCGGCGTCAAAAGGCGGCGTTGCTTCCATGACGATCCAGTTGGCCCGTGAATTTGCCCAATTCGGGGTAAGGGTAATGACAATTGCCCCGGGCATTTTCCTGACACCGTTGCTGTATACCGCCTCACCCGAAGTGCAGGCCTCGTTGGCAAGCTCGATTCCTTTCCCGAATCGTCTGGGGCACGCTGAAGAATTCGCCGACCTGGCCAGCCACATCGTCGGAAACCCCTACCTGAATGGCGAAATCATCCGCATCGACGGCGCAACTCGCCTGGGTATTCGTTAAGTCCTTCCCAGACTAACAGCGCCTTCAAATAACAAACCCCGCTGCATCAACAGCGGGGTTTGTTTTATGCGTCAACACGGTCTTCGTGTGCAAGCGAATCTTTACGACGACCTGCCTGAAACAACAAAAGAACAAAAGTCGACTTATTTAAAGTAGGCCTTGAACTCTTCAGGCACATTGGCACCCTTGATGCCGCCTTCCTCTTTGTACTGGGCCCAGGCGCGTAACTCGTGCCCCGTCGCCACAAGACGATCACCACACTTGACGGTGTAAGGAATCTTGAAGCGGCGTTCAAACCATTCGATTTCACCCGCTTCAATAGTAATGACATCATCATAAGAGCCAGGAGAACGGAAGATGGCACCCACATCAACCAATGGTGTAACACCTTTCAACTTATGACGAATATCGCGCTGGCTCAGACCACGGCTGCGCAACAAACCCTGAAATGTGCAATCGAACCAGTAAAAATAATTGGGGTAGAAAACAATTCCGGCTTCATCACAATCACCCCATTCGATGGTGACTTCTTTTGTATACAAGCTCATCCGACAAATCTCCGGCATGCAAAAGGCATGATGATAGCGGTTTAAC
>CAYTSJ010000185.1:0-4968 GCA_964440385.1 uncultured Pusillimonas sp.
ATCTGGTTGACCTTGTTATCTTCAACCAAGAGCACCTGCATGCCTTCAAGCGCATTGTCTTCTGTGTCTGCCGTGGCAGGCTTTTGGTCAATTTCGCATACCGGGGTCAGATTTAACCTGAAGCTGAAGCATGAGCCCTGACCGGGTTGACTGGTCACGGAAATATCGCCCCCCATCATGTTGATCAGACGTCGGGAAATGGCAAGCCCCAAGCCGGTGCCGCCGAAACGTCGCGTCGTTGAGTCGTCAGCCTGGCTGAATTCTTTGAATAGTTTGCTGATTTGTTCAGCATCCATGCCTATGCCGGTGTCAGTGACCGAAAATTCGAAGCGCACAGGAATTTCGTCGTGTTCGCTGATGACCTTGAGACCCATTTTGACTGAACCGGAGGCAGTGAACTTGACGGCATTCGATAGCAGATTGGTGATGACCTGATTGATTCGAAGCGGGTCTCCTGAAAACGAGCCAGAGGCCGCAGCGCCACTGAGTTCAGGTAGCTCAAGGCTTAATGACAGCCCTTTCTCATCGGCCTGGTGGCGAACCATGGCCAAAGAGTTGGCAATGACTTCATGTATTTTGAAGGGCACCTCTTCAAGAGCCATTTTTCCGGCTTCGATCTTTGAAAAATCAAGGATGTCATTGATGATGTGCAGCAAGGAAGTGCCTGCTTCGTGAATTCGCTGTACATACTCACATTGTTCATCAGTCAGGTCGGTTTTGAGTGCCAGATAAGACATGCCGATAATGGCATTCATGGGCGTGCGAATTTCATGGCTCATGTTGGCCAGGAAGATGCTTTTCGCGTTGCTGGCTTCGACCAGCGCATGATGTGTCTGGCTTAGATCGCTAATCGCTTGGTTGATGCCTGTTTGAAGCTCCAGCAGACTGCCCGAGTATCGACCTTCCATGCGCGCAGAAAAGTCTCCCTGGGCGACCGCAGCAACGGCTTTGTTAGCCTCGTCTAGGGCTGTAGACAGGTTTTCCAGCAAAGCATTGAAGCTGCTTTTAACTTCGCCGATCTCATCGCTGCGCGTCACGCGAACCGGCTCATTAAAGCGTTGAACCTGAATCGCCTTGCGAATGGTGTCAGTCATGGCTCGCAGAGGCAGTACAACCCTTCGTTTGACATCCCAAAGCAGCAAGGCTGCCAGTGCAAGCATCAGAAACACGAGCCCCAGAACCACCAACGATAAATACTTGCCAAATTCGTGAATTCGCTCCTGAATAGGCCCGGCATCATTAAGAAGAATATGGCGCCCGATCAGGTTGCTGCCTTCGTCGAAGACGGGCCGCACAACCACCAGACGGCCATTGATGATTTCAGGATGGGTCAGCGCGATGATTTGAGACCAGTGGTTACTAACCCACTGAACGTCAGCCGCTTCGAACCATTCTTTATGAGCAAGACGCTGCCCGGGGGCGATAACCGTGTTGTCACTGTAGACTGCGGGTAACGGGGCGTTATTGCGACGAACAACATTGTTTTCGTCAATGACCATCACCCAGTCGATTTCTCTACGCTTCAGCTCACGAACAACTGAACTGATCCCCTGGGTGACAGAGACCAAACCGATAGGTTCGCCG
Organism: uncultured Pusillimonas sp.; assembly: GCA_964440385.1. GTDB lineage: Bacteria > Pseudomonadota > Gammaproteobacteria > Burkholderiales > Burkholderiaceae_B > Neopusillimonas. The sequence goes on from CAYTSJ010000185.1 coordinate 1,585, forward strand.
TTGTGCATAACAGGCGCAAAACCGATGATGCCGGGGCCGGCATTACCTACACCGAATCGCGCCTGTGCCGTTCTTTGGCCCAGCACCTGCGGACCCAAGGGGTGGGGCCCGACCTCGCCAAAAAAATTCGGGTCCCATGAGCGCGCCAGAATAACCCGGTTGACATCCAGAATCTGTGCCCTGACGCCGCGATAGGTACTGATTTCGGAAAAATCTTTCTGAATGTCACTGATGACATCTACCAGTTGTTGACGATTACCCTCAAGCAGACCCTCACGCACACGGTCATCGCGTGCGAGGGCCGATGCCATAGTGATGACGGAGTCTTCTTTTGCATTCAGCCTGAGTTCTAACCCTTTGACGGCGAGTTCAGCCGCCACCATTTTCTGGTCACGCTCTTCGGGAAGCATGAATGCCCGGTAAATGCCGGCAGCAACCAGGCTAACGGAGATAAGGGTCAGGAATGCCGCTCTGAGCAGCATCGAGGAGAAAAGGCTTTTCATGACAATATTCATGCATTCAGCCTGTTGTTTTTTGAAAGTTTTGAGGACATGTTGGATAGTGCGTCATCACTGGGTGATTGAGCGTCGTGTGCTTGCTTGACGGTTTTGAGCGGCAAGGACAGGTGCAGCTTGAACCCGTTTCCTGTACCGGATTCTGCCCAGGCCCAACCTTTGTGATGCTGAAGCACACCTCTGACAAGGGCCAGCCCAAGACCTGACCCGTTGACAGTATTCGCGGGGTTAATGCGAACGAAACGCTTGAAAATACGGTTCAGATCGGCCAGTCGTATACCCGGACCCTGATCTTCCAATGTCATTCGTGCATGTCTGTGTTCAGTATCTGACCAGATGCGAAGGGTTAACCCTTTCTCGGGTTCCCCGTATTTAAGCGCATTTTCAAGTGCATTGCGAAGAGCAGAGATCAGTTCTGGCATATTCCCGTCAACAATAACCGGTTCATCAGGCATCACTACACTTAAATGCCCGGCGGCTTCCGGCATGGTTTGAAGCAGGGGCTCGATCAGGTCGCGCAAGTCAAGTTCGCGGAACTGCCCGCCCCCTCGGCCTGTTTCCAGTCTTGTCAGCGTCAGCAGATCATTAACCAGATCAGACATTCCCCTGGCCCGGGAATAGATCTGATTGGCGACTTTTTGCTTTTCATGGTCAGGGATTAAACCCGCAGCCATGAGTTCGCTGAAACCCAGAATGGAGGCCAGAGGTGTACGTAGTTCATGAGCGGCTGTTGCAGCGAAATCGTTGGTCATGCGTTCAAGCCGGTGCTGTGCTGTGATGTCCCGCAGAAGGACAAGAATCCCTGCGGGCTCATTCGGCATCGGTTCAGCGCGAACTTCGTAAATCAAGGGGGCGGGGGTGTCGATCTGGATCTCGAAGCGATTCGTTTCCGCACCTTGGTGCAGGTTGAAGGTTCTATCCAGTTTTTCCTGCAAAACCTTGATTTTTTCATTCCGCTCGTTGCTGACGTCTCGAGTAAAGACAAGGTCGGCGAAATGCTTAAGGGTTAGCGACTCCATCTCAATGTTTTCGGAAGTGAGCATACGTGTCATGGGCGGATTGCAGCCAGTGACATAGCCACCATTGCGAGCAAAGGCGATGGCAGGGTCAGGTATGGCGCGGAACAGTTCAGCCAGCCTGCGCTCGCGGGTCAGCACTTGCTGTAACGCTTTTGAGAGTTGTTCATCAGACTCTTTGGCGCGTTTGACGAGTCGGCTATGCCGTATTTCGGAAATCAGCGTCAGGAGTGTGATCAGCAGGGTGGCTCCGAGCAAAATATTGCAACGAAGTACGAACGGTGAGAGGTGGTTTTGCTTCGATAAACCCACCACGACAGCCAATGGATACCTGTTGACCTTCGCCGTGGCCAATAACAAACCCGACGGGTGAAGTGTTTCAGTCTGTATGCCGGTTGCCTCTGCCAACAGACCTGGATCTCGCTCTCCGGGGATCATTTTCAGGTCAGGTTGGTCGCCACGTGCCAGTCGGATGATGCGGTCTTGGGTGCCCACCAATGCGATCAGGCTGGAGTCTGCAAGGTTCAGTTGGCGGTATCGTTCAGTCAATTGGTTGGGGTCTATGGAAATGACCAATACCCCGAGTGGCTTGCCGTCGGCTGCCTTGAGAAGCGTGCTGAGCTGCAGAGAAAGTCGCTTGCTGGCTCGCCCTACCAGTGGTTTGCTGATGAACATGCCTGGGTAGTTATCTTGTAAATGAACCTTGATATGTTCACGATCAGAGAGATTGATTTCGCTAAACCCTGCTGTTGTTGATGCTCGCAGGATGCCATCGGTATCTACAAGTGACAGCTGCAAAATCAATTCATCGTTAGTTTTTTGAGCGGGCAAGAAGCCACTTAACGATGTTGAAATGCCATTGCTGCGAACGGTGTTTTCAATGATGTGCGATATTCGCTCGGCATCGACCAGCACCTGCTCCGCATGTGTCGCCAAAGAATTCGCCAAGGTTTCAGACTGGTTTTTCCCGCTTTTCAACTCCTGGTGGTAGTCCCAAAACAGGAAACCCGAGATGGCAACCCAGACGCCAACAATGAGCATCAGCACATGAAGCCTGATGTTCAAGAGTGTTCTTGCGGTTGCTTTAGCTTTCATTCAGGGGTGGCACCGCTGATGACGTGCCGCTTGCATGCACGCTGATTTTCTTGAATTCGTCGGACAGCAACCGCATGACGAGTGCCAGGGGGGCTGGTTTGACAAAGCTTTGAACCTGCTCGGGAAGGCCGCCGCGCTCAACAATCTCGGCTGAAGTCAGGGCGGAAATCACATAAATCTTGATGTTTGCAGTTTCCGGTGTGTCGAGCAATGAGCGAATCATGCGAAAACCGTCCATGCCAGGCAGCATCAGGTCAGCAATAATGACATGAGGTCGCATTCTGCCCGCGCGAATTAAACCGCTGAACCCATCGAAGGCTTTTTCAAGCTCAACTTTGAAGGGTAAGCCACTAATACCCAGCTTGTAGATTTCTTGTAAATGCGGATCATCTTCAACGACCAGGACCCGAAGCGTATCTTTATCTTGTGCCGGGTATGGCTTGTGGCCATCGGACAACTGCTGCCTCGAGCGCGACCTTTTTTGAAGCATATCCAGCACGGAATCTAAAGGAATTCGCCGATGGCCCCCGGGCGTCTTCCAGGCTTCCAGTATTCCGGACTCTACCCATAACTGGATCGTGCGTACTGAAACCCCAAGTCGGTCAGCAGCTTCGCGGGTAGAGATGACTTGAATGCCAGATGGGTCCATAAAAACTCTTTTTATTTCAATAGCCAAAAACTGCCGTAACGCAAGCGGAACAGTGCTTAGGCTAACTTTAACATTTGATAACAATGAATCCCAATGAATCATCATGTTG
>CAYTSJ010000186.1:0-4952 GCA_964440385.1 uncultured Pusillimonas sp.
TATGCCGTGCACGACAGCATCGGTCATCTGGGTATTTTTGTATCCGGTCAGGTGGCTGCCAAAGAGCATCAAGAGTTCGCGACCAACATTGATCTGATTGACCTGTTGCCTTCAGGAATTTATCAGGCCGTCATTCACGACAAAGACGAGCATACGCTTAACGCTGATCTTGCTTTTGGCAAGTATGTGCTTGCCTTTGAGCGACGCCAGCTTGATGATGTTCGTGCCATCGTCGCCAACAATCCGGAAGATGACTGGCGGTTTGAGGCCGCTGACAATCTTTCACGCCTGAATATGTCGTTGTACAAGTCCTTCGCCCAGCCGCTGGTCAAGGCTTGGGCAACACCCGTCCGAGCCAGTGCGCTTGCGGCCCGCCATCCGCTGCGGGTGTCCTACGAAATGAGCTCTGATTTAACCCCATGGGGCAAAGAGATCGCCCGTCAGGCCCATCAGGTACGCCAGGATCGCCAACCAGTGTCTGCCGGGAATGTGTTCTGGCAATGGCAGGAGGCCGCGTCTAAAACAGTCTCTTCCATGCTTGATCAGTGGCGGGATATGCGTGACGGCATGGTTGAGCATACGTTCATGCAGTTTTACGGATCACCCTGGATACAGGCCCTATACGGCAAAGGGGTCTCACGTCACGAAAAGCCAAGACCTCATCCTGGTACCTCTGCCGAACATAAGCGCATGGTAGAGCAGCAGGTCGAGCGCCTGCGTCGCGATATGTCTCAGGGTGGCCTCATTGAAGCCATGCTTCGCGCCATCATTTTTCTCAGTCGTGACATGGGCAGTTTTGATGAACGCAGTTTCAATTTGGCCCGCCGCATTCGTGAAGGGCATTTGCTGTCAGATCTGTCGTTGTCTGATTACAAACGCATACTGCGCAAACAGGGCTTTCTGATGCTGATTGATGCAGAGCGAGCCCTTGAAACATTGCCGGATTTGCTGCAAAACGTACCTCCTGTCGAGCGACAGAAGGGCTGGCTGTTTGTAGTTGAGTTGCTTGAAGTCGCCATGGGCGCAGGGTATAAAGAGGCCCCGAGTTTTGAGCGCATTGCCGAGCTGTTCGGGGCCAATAAGACCGCTCAAGAAACCATGATGTCGACAGTCAATTTACAGGCTGATATAACGCCTTTGCCAACCACAGTGGCTGCTACAGTCACTGCGCCTGTAGCAGGGGTTGCGCGCTCCCGTAATATCAAGAAAACGAGATCTGTGTAACTTCATGAAACCAAGGCTTATTTTGATCTCTGGCATCGCGATTGTGGTGCTGGGTTTGGGCTATATCTGGCTCGATCGCGCGTCCGTTCCGGTGGCTTACATTGACCCCGCAGATCAGGCGCTGGTAATGTTGGGACAAAAAGTCTATACGGCAAATTGCGCAAGTTGTCATGGTGTACAGCTGGAAGGGCAACCGAACTGGCGCGAACGGTTGCAGAATGGTCGCTTGCCAGCACCGCCACATGATGTTAGCGGACATACCTGGCATCATCCGGACGCTGTTTTGTTCGATATCGTCAAGCGCGGACTCGTGCCTGGCGAGACGGCGCCTGAGGGGTACGAAAATGACATGCCTGCCTACGGCACCCTGTTATCTGATGAAGAGATTCGGGCCACGATTGCGTACATTAAAAGCACGTGGCCCAAGCAGGCGCTTGAGATCCAGCGTAAGTTAACCGAACAGGCACCATGACTTCCTCCCGAAAGAAAAAGCCGTTGCGCAGTCAGAGTCCTGCTTCATCGGTTGCCCCTCAAGCTCATCTGGTTACGCGCTTCGAGGGTTACGAGACGGGTTGGCGCCGACGTTTGTTCGTGGTTATTTTCGAAGCGGATACGCGTGCAGGCCGCTGGTTTGATTTTTTGCTGATCGCCGCTATTTTGCTAAGTGTTGCGGTCGTGATGCTGGATAGCATTGAAACCATGCGCCACCGGTTCGGGACTTCGCTGACGATTATCGAATGGTCTTTTACGGTCATGTTCACGCTTGAGTACCTTGCGCGACTTGCGTGCGTCAAGCGGCCTGTGGCCTATGCCCGAAGCTTTTATGGCATTGTTGACTTGCTGGCCATAGTGCCGAGTTATGCCGCTGTTTTTATGCCCGGGTTGCATGCCTTGTTTGATTTGCGGTTGTTGCGATTGTTGCGGGTCTTTCGGTTACTCAAGCTGGCGTCTTACGTTCACGAGTATTCAATGCTGGGCCATGCCCTGATGGCCAGCCGTCGAAAAATCATTATCTTTTTGTCGGTTGTAGCCATTGTGGTCACTGTGAATGGCACACTTTTATATGTCATCGAGGGTGGCCCTGGCACATCATTCAGCAGTATTCCTACGTCAATTTACTTTGCCATCACGACACTCACAACGGTCGGTTTTGGTGATATCACGCCCAAGTCAGACCTTGGGCGTGCAATTACCTCTTTCACCATGATGATCGGCTGGAGCATCCTTGCCGTGCCAACCGGTATCATTTCATCCGAGATGACGGTGCAGCGATTTTTTCCTTTGGTTTACACCCGGACCTGTCCTGATTGCCTGGCGACGGGGCTTGATGCTGACGCACAGTTTTGCAAGCATTGTGGCGCTCACTTGCCCGAGTATGTTGCCGATGCTGTCAATGCTTCATCCACTGCCGAGGCAGCTTCAATAAAAACCAGTCAATCTTGATCCGTAGATTTGGCAGTTTTTTCTGCCTTCGTAAAACGGCTGAAATGATTGGTCCCTACCATAGTCACATTTAATCTCTAATGTGGGTAGCCATGAACTGGTTTCGTAGTCGGCGTGTCGGGGTCAAGTTGGTCGCAGGTTTTTTGTTGGTGGCCGCCATTGCTGCAATCATTGGGGGTTTGGGTCTGTGGTCTACCAATCAGGTCAACCAGATGGCCACACTGATGTACAACCAGGAAGTCACCGGGATTCGACATGCTTCACAGGCCCAGTTGAGATTGGTTGCCGCGGGCCGCTCCGCCAGGTCAGCCCTGGTTGCATCTGACAAAGGCAGTCGTATCACCGAGATTTACGCAATGCGCGATCACCTTGATGGCGCTCGAGCAGAGTTGGAAAAACTTTACCCTTTGGCCAGCCTCCCGGACGACAGGTCCGCCATAGATAATGCGAAGGCCTCGGTCGAGGCTTATCGTGCGGCTCTTGAGAATTTTGTCGCCTCGCTGGAAGCTGCAGGGCTTGACATCGATTCCTTGCAGACCTTGGCTGTTTTTGAAAAGATCTTGTCTCAGGCCAACGGCGCTGGGGATCTCGCCGAGATGCTACTTGCCGGCATGGTTTTGAATAAACAAAATACGTCGGCTGACCTGGCCGGCGAGACCACGCTGATTTATGAACAGTCATTGATCAGCCTGAGTGCCTTGACGCTGGCTGGCGCCATTGTTGCAGTACTTCTGGGTGCCGCGCTGACCCGAGGACTGACGCGACAGTTGGGTGGGGAGCCCGCTGAAGTGGTCAGGGTGGTCAATGCAATCGCTCAAGGGGATCTGACGACCCATGTCAATATCAAAGGGGCCCGGAAAGACAGCATCATGTCGGCCATGGAACAGATGCGGCAGTCACTGGCCAGTGCTGTCAGCCATGTGCATCAAACCAGTGACGCGATTGCCGTTTCTGCACACCAAATTGAAATGGGTAACAACGATCTTTCGAGACGTACAGAAATGCAGGTGGCGAGCCTGACACAAACGGCGGCTGCAATGGAGGAGTTGTCAGGAACCGTGGCCAGCAATTCCAGTGTTTCTCTTCAGGCGGCGCAGATGGCCGTGACCGCGCGCGATTGCGCCACAAGAGGCGGAGAAGTGGTCGAGCAGGTGATGACGACGATGACAGATATTACCGAGGCATCGCGCCGTGTTGTCGAGATTATTGGCTTGATTGATTCCATTGCATTCCAGACCAATATTCTTGCCCTGAATGCTGCGGTGGAAGCCGCGCGTGCCGGAGAGCAGGGGCGCGGTTTTGCAGTGGTCGCCAACGAGGTCAGGGCGCTGGCACAGAAAAGCGCTACAGCAGCCCGAGATATCAAACTATTGATCAGCAACAGCGGTAGCAAGATTGACGCGGGTAGTGAACTGGTGTCGCAAGCCGGGCTGGTGATGACGGAAATCGTCAGGCAAGTGGGGCAGGTGGCCGATCTGATTCAGGACATCAGCAGCGCAACCCAGGAGCAGACAGACGGTATTGCCCAGGTAAATCAGGCGCTGGCCGATCTAATGGGTGTCAATCAACAAAATGCCCTGCTGGTTGACCAGTCGGCTCAAAGTGCCGAAAGTTTGAGTCACCAGGCCAGTCACCTGCTGGATGCCATGGACGTATTTCATGTAGGTTCAGTACAAGAAAGCTACCTGCCGGAAGAGACTTCGGTCGTGCACATCGACCCTGCGCAGGGCATTGAATTTGCCGCTGAAAGGTATGCTGCGGTTGACTCTCCCGCGTTCCATCGTGCGGCAGAGATGACTCGTCTGGCGTACCGTCCAATGCTGGCGTAGTTTTCGGGGCGACTATTTGTTATCATCGGTCTCCGATTGCAGATATCACAGGGTCTTGCAAACCTCATGCCCGCTCATTCCTGCTCTGCTTGCCGTGATGGTCAGCCACTTGAGTTTCAGTTCAGTTACGCTTATCAGCCAATTATCGACGTTAAAAGTCGTGGCGTATTTGCGCACGAAGCCTTGGTGCGCGGGCCTGCAGGCGAGTCAGCCGGATCGGTACTGGCTAATGTCAATGAAGACAACCGCTACAAATTCGACCAGGCCTGTCGGGTCAAGGCCATCCAGACGGCAGCTGCCATCAATCTGCCTTCCAGGTTGTCCATCAATTTCATGCCCAACGCAATTTACAAGCCCGAATTGTGTATCCGAACCACCCTTGAAGCCGCCAGGAAATTCAACTTCCCTGTAGACCGCATCATTTTTGAAACAGTCGAGGGCGAGCAGGTTAACGAT
>CAYTSJ010000187.1:0-4941 GCA_964440385.1 uncultured Pusillimonas sp.
CCTTTATCACCTGCACCGACTCACCTGCGAGGGGCGGCTGCGGCAACCGAAGGTATTCGTCGATTCGCCGATGGCCACGCAGGCCACGCGCATCACGCGCGAGCATCTCGAATTGTTCGACGAACAGGCGAAGCGGTTGGCCGGCTGGCACGCGCGCGGCGAGAACCTCCCATACCTGAGTTTCACAGCGAGCGCTGAGGAGTCCATGGCGCTGAACCGGATCCGCTCCGGGGCCATCATCATTTCTGCCAGCGGCATGTGCGATGCGGGACGCATCCGGCACCACCTGCGGCACAACTTGCCACGCCGCGAATGCAGCATCTTGTTTCCCGGTTTCCAGGCGCAGGGGACGCTTGGCCGGCGCCTGATCGAGGGGGCCGAACGCGTGCGCATCTTCGGTGAGGACATTCCGGTACGTGCTGCGATCCACAGCCTGAAGCGATGTAGACAGGAATGGTGCCGATGGTTTGTCCCAGCTTGCGCACCGGGTCAACAATCAGGCGATCGGGGATGGCGACAGCATGATCTACCGTAAAGGCGCGGGCCACAGCCCAGTCAAAACCATGTTCGTGTCCGTGCGCAGCAATATGCGTCGCCAAAGACTGGTGATCGGGAATCTGCTGCCGTTTAAGACCCGGCATAACGTCCATCGGCCCATCGACATCGCCCGTAGCAATCAGGTACTGGGGCAAACACTCTGTGCCAAAGTTGAAATAATGGTCGGCCCCCACAATCACGACGGCCGTTGCATCAAGTTTGGCCAAACGCTCGGCACAGATGTCAAACGCGGCCCACATCCGCTGCCGGACTTCCGGCGCGGGCGCTTCGGGCGCCTGAAACATAATCGGATCATGCGGCACCATGAACCCGCCAACAATTTTTCCCATGTTTTATCCTTGTTTTGTCACAGCGCCCGCAGGCTTTTGAAGGGCTTTCATGTAAGCCATCGGGGTTGGATCAGAGGCGTTCTCGAACCAGAAACCCAGCGTCAGCATGGGGTTGACCCCATGGGCCTGCATTGCCGGAATATCCATATGGCGCAGCATGTCTTTCTCTGCGTCATCGAGTTTGTACCGGCTCAGCAAACCCTCGATATCTTCTTTGAAGCGCTGCTTCACGACCCGATCTACGCACAACTTGTGCATCAAACGTTCCATTACATTGCGGCTCATGGCTATTCCTTACTCGGGCAAACAGAAATCACGCACCAGTTGCAGGAAGCGCTTGCGATGCTCTACCTGCACCCAGTGCCCGCACTGACCAAACAGATGCAACTCGGCACGTGGAATTGAGTGCGCCAGACGGAAACCGCATTCGGGTGGCACAACGCCATCTTCGCGCCCATGCAAAACCAGCGTCGGCGCTGTGATCTTTGCCAACGACGATTCGGGGAAACCTTTGACGATGGTGACACCCTCTTGGGGCTTTGGAATGAGCTTTCGCAATGCGGTTTGTGCGCCCGGACGGATACTGGCCTCGTAACGCAAACGAACCGTCTCTTGGGTAATGATCGATTGATCGAACGGAAAAAGACGCATGACCGCTTCCATGTTTTCCATAGAGGGCTCGTATTCCCAAACAGACCGCAACCCGGCGGTTTGCTGGAATTCGCCGGCAGGTGTGCCCAGCAGCACCAGCTTCTGAATGCGCTCAGGGGCAAACAAGGCAATACCTACCGACAGCGCACCACCAAAAGAATTGCCGACAAACGACGCCTTGGGAATACCCAGGGCATCCATGATGCCAACCAGATGGTTAACCCACAGTTTGATGTCGTACTTGTTGTCTTCTTTGAATTCGGTATAGCCAAAGCCAGCGATATCTGGCGCAATAACCCGGAAGTCTTTGGCCAGATCGGGCATGACGTTGGACCAGTTTGTCCAGGCCGATACACCCGGCCCCGAGCCATGCAGCAAAAACACGACTTCGCCGCGATCGCCCATGTCGTGGTAATTGGTTTGGTGGCCCGCCGCCATAATGGTCTTGCCCAACCCTGAACCCGCTGTCATTTTTGTCTCCTATCATTCAATACACATGTGTATGTGTATTGAATGATAGCCAAGAAAAAACAACTCTGACAACAGGAATAACACTAAATAATTAAAAACTAGGGATATCCCTGATGCGCTACAACGTTCAGTGTACTGATTTATATTTAATATAAATCAATTACTTACAAAGCATACAACAATCACGATAGAATAAATCCGGAAAGGAGTGATGCTGCGCAAAAGCCGTGCTGCGCCCTATCTAAAGCCGTTGAAATAAAATACAGTACTGAATGTTAATGCTTTGATCTTTTGACTTATGCCCCGCACAAAACAACACGCCACAACGGCCGATGATGCCAGCCCGTCTCGAGGGCAGCTCACGCCTGCCGACTGGATCAATGCCGCCACAGAAGTATTGATTGATAAAAGCGTTGATGCGGTTCGTGTCGATGTTCTGGCCAAAGGCCTGAATGTCACCCGGGGCAGTTTCTATTGGCATTTCAAAGATCGCGAAGACCTGCTGAAGCAACTTCTGACCTGCTGGCGCGACACCGCCACCGAACAACTCATTGACCGTTTTGAACGTAGCGGACTTGGCCCTGAAAAACTGCTCTCTGATTTGATCATTCTGCCTTTTCGCGGCTATGCAGCGTTGCGGTCTGCCTCAATAGAACTGGCCATACGGGCATGGGCAAGGCGCAACGACATGGCCAAACAGTTTGTGACGGAAGTCGATGCCAAGCGGCTGGCTTATACCTCACAATGCTTTGTTGCCCTGGGGTTTTCTTTCCAGGAAGCCAGTATGCGCGCCTTCCTGATGTACAGCTACATCATCAATGAATCTATCATGCGCGAACAAGGCACCGAACAGCAAAGAATCCAGCGTCGCGAGTTCGTGCATCAACTCTTGCTGAAAAAGTAAGCGCAAGCCTTTTCAGGCGGAAATTTGCTTCAACTTACGCCATAACGTTGTGCGACTGACCCCCAGCATTGCCGCAGCGGCCTTGTGATTCCCCTGGCAGGCTTCAAGCACCTGCAAGACATGATCTGTTTCAAGGGCCTTTGTGTGCGCCTGCAGCGGAATTGATGCAGGCCCGGCTAACGCCCCCTGGGCATGACCAAACAACACCTCCTGAACCAGATCATCGGGTGTACGCGCAGGAAACGCCAGTGCCAGAACAGCAATGCGTTCAACCACATTCTCAAGCTCACGCACATTACCCGGCCACTGATAACGCCCGGCGTCATACGCCAGGCGATCAGCCACACCCTTCATCACAGCAGGCACATTGCCAAACCGCCCGGGCAGCCCCCGCAACAACGCCTGCACCAGTAACGGAAAATCATCAAGGCGTTCGCGTAACGGCGGGATGTACAAAGGCATGATGTTCAATCGATAGAACAAATCACGGCGGAATCGCCCCGTTTCGACTTCACGTACGAGGTCACGATGGGTGGCCGCAATAACCCGCACATCAATGGGTGTAGCGGTCACCGCGCCAACGCGCAACACTTCTTTTTCCTGCAGCACACGAAGCAGACGCGTCTGCAGGACCGTCGGCATTTCTCCGACCTCATCCAGAAACAGGGTCCCTGTGTGCGCAGCCTCGAAAACCCCCATCTTGCCGCCACGACTGGCTCCTGTGAAGGCGCCTTCCACATAGCCGAACAATTCGCTTTCCAGCAAGTTATCAGGAAAAGCAGCGCAGTTCACCGCAATAAACGGCTGTCGGGATCGATCGCTCGCCGCATGAATGCCTTGGGCCAACACCTCTTTACCCGTACCTGTCTCACCCGAGATCAATATTGAAGACTTCTGCCGTGCCGCGACCGAAGCTAACGCACGCAACCGTGAAATGCCAGGGCTCTCACCCACCAGATCGTCAAGGGTATAACGCGTGTCGCGTGACCGGGCATTACGGCTACTGCGCAAATTGCGATCAAGCCTTTGAATGGCCACAGAATCCTGGCAAATCAAAACCGCCCCGGTTAGCCGACCCTGTTCAATAATCGGCAGTCGGGTAGTCACCACCGTTTTATCGCCCAGCCACTGCACACGCTCGGCATCCGGCTTTTGCGATTGCAGGGTCGCCACCAGGCTCAAGTCGCGATTGACCTCGCGCAGCGTTCGCCCCACCAGTTGATCGGCGCCCTGCCCCAGTAAATTGGCCATGGCAGGGTTGATGACTTCGATGCGCTCTTGCAGATCTACTGCCAGTACCGCATCGCGCAAATTACCCAAAATGGTACTGATGCGCTCGCGCCGCGCCAGCTCAAGCCGACTGTGTCTGGCCAACTCTACGGCATCGTCAATCGCCTCACTGACCAAACGCCGCGAGTACAACAAAATGCCGTGCAGGCCCTCGGCCTCGGCCAAATCAACGACCAACCCCGGCGCCACCACAACACGCACCCCCGCGGCCTTCAAGTGCTGCACACACTGGCGGGCTTCTGTTTCGGTCTCGTAGGCATGCAACTCAATGTCCATACCCGAAACACGCACAAAATCAGCCAGTTCGGGGGCCATGGTGCCGAACATGACGACAGCAATACGATCGGAGATAGCTTTGGCACGGACCAGGGCTTCCATCACATCAAACCCGCTGACCTTGACCAGAACAACAGGCAGTGACAGATGCTGACGCAAATAGTCGCCGTTAGACCCGGCAGCAACAACCGCATCAACTATGCCGCGCCCGGATAACGCCCTGACCCCCGCTACGGCATCGTCGTAGGCACGTTCAAGCAAGGTGATTTGTACGTGACGACGGTATTCAGGGGCGAGCGCCTCGAATACATACCGCAAACCATGCAAACCAACCGCCACAATATGAAGGGGTGCGACCGGGGACTGGACCATCAACAGGTTTCCGCCATCGTTTCATAAAACACCATTGAAACACATAAGGTTTCAACATTGAAACAACTGCGCAAAAAATATCAAGATGCG
>CAYTSJ010000188.1:0-4925 GCA_964440385.1 uncultured Pusillimonas sp.
GGTCGGCTTCTTCCTGGCTGGCCTGGTGATTTTGGGGGGTATGCAGCAATGGTGGTTACAAGACCTTTTAGGTGGGCTCTCGCCCACGGTCTTGTTCTGGGGTGCCACCGCACTAACGGCCGTGACCGACAACGCCGCGCTGACCTACCTAGGTTCATTGGTTGAAGGCACTGGCGACTTGTGGCGCTACATGCTGGTGGCAGGGGCCGTCACCGGGGGCGGTTTAACGGTCATCGCCAACGCCCCCAATCCGGCCGGCTTTGCGATCCTGAAAAATACCTTTCCTGATGGCGCCATTTCACCGGTCAAGCTGCTTAAAGCGGCCTTCATACCGACGCTGATTGCCGCATTCTTTTTCTTGCTGCCAACGTCGTTCAGTTAAGAAAACCAACCCCAGGGGTTGAGACTGCCGACAGTTTCAACCCCCTTGGGCCACCATTGAAAAGCCCTGCGTTTCTTTACGAAACGCAGGGCTTTTGTTTACTTTGTTGATAACCGACAAAGCAGCTACTGCCGTGGCTTGCCTTCACGTCGCAGCGTTCGCACAAACCACACCAGTAGCGTCAAAGAGCACAACAGTCCCACACCGAACAAGGCCAAAACGATCAATTCTCCGTGGGTCATTACGTGCTCCTGCAGTCAATAACAGTCAGTTTACTGGCCAGCACCAAACTTTGCGCGCAGCTCTTTACCGTAGCGGCTGGTCTTCTCGATAGATTCCCAGGCAGAGTCGTTCGCTTGCTTGATGAATGCGGCAGAATCAGCGACAGGTACCATTTCAATACCAAATTCTTGCTGACGTTTCTGTTCAGCCACAGCCAGTTCGTGGTCTTTGGCGTAATTGGCTTCGATTTTAGCCATTTGCGCTTTCAGGAACTCACGCTGCTTGTCGTCCAGTTTCTTTTCCCAGGTATCCTGGTTCAGGAACAGACTGACTTCGACGTTGTAGAAACCAGGCTCGATGCGGTACTTGGTCTTTTCTTGCCAACCCAAGTCAAAAATACCCACGCTAGGCCAGCCATAACCATCAACAACGCCGCGCTCAAGTGCGGTGAAGACTTCGCCGGGGGGCACTTGCAGGGGGTTAGCGCCCAACGACTGGAAGAACGCACGGTACACCGGCACGCTACGCAGTTTCATGCCAGCAAACGAGTTACCGTCAGGCTTTTTGTTGCTGTACACGTGGTATTTCAGGCCATCGGTCGTACGCCCCAGCCAGACCATGTTGGCTTTTTCGCGGTGGATTTTATCCATCAGCTCGTAGGCACCATTCTTGCGCAACTCGGCCATGGGGGTGTTGGTCACGGTAAGTGTCAGACCTTCGGGTACCAGATTGGCATGGAACACAGCGGTAGTGTTCGCGATATCAACCACCCCTGAACGCAGGGCGCTGCCCACTTCAAAGGGAGGCATGGATTCAGGGCCGCCGATGAATTGAATCTGTACCAGACCTTTACCTTCTTCGTTCACAGACTTCATGAAGTCCTGGAACTGACGGAAGAAGAATGCATCTTTATTGAAGACGCTGACAGCCTTCAATGTCACTTCAGCAGCCTGAGTGGCCGACATGGCGGCCAAGCCCAGAAAGGTACCCACAACAATTTTTTTCAATTGCATTTTCATGGTTGAATCTCCTTTGGTTAATTCATAAGTCTTGGCAAGCCAATGGCCAACCAAGGCACAAACAGAATCAAGGCAATAACAAACACCTCGATAATGATGAACGGGAATACCGACGCGTAAATTTGCGTCAAACGAATCTGTGGCGGCGCAACACTTTGCATGACCATGCACAGCAAACCAAACGGCGGTGTCAAAAGGCCTAGCTCCATGGCGACCAGCAACATCACCCCCAGCCAGACCGGATCAATGCCTGCGGCATTGGCCAACGGCATGAAAAAAGGCAACGTAATCATCATCATGCTGACCTGATCAATAATGCAACCCAGAACCAGCAGAATCAATAACATGCCGATAATCAGCATCAAGGGTGACAGGTTGTACTCAGTGATGAGACCCAACAACCCTGTGGTGGCGCCAGAGAAACTCAGTAACTGAGAGAACGTTGTCGATGCGATGAGCACGAACAGAATAATTACCGAAATACGGGCCGTTTCAATCAGTGACTTGTAAAAACTCTGGAGCGTAAACGCACCATAAAACATGGTCGCGATCGTTGCAGCGACGGCCCCGATAGCCGCCGACTCTGTGGGCGAAGCCCAGCCCATGAGCATACTGCCCACTACCGCAACGAAAATGCCCAGCAGGGGGACCACATCACGGAAGAACGGCTTCCATTTTTCCCAGCCAGTCACGCGATCCGCAGGGTCATCGGCGGGGGCCAGTTCTGGGCTGATCTTGCAGCGAACAACCACATAACCCAGGAACAACACCGCCATGAGCAGGCCAGGCAGAATGCCGCCAATCAAAAGCTGCGAAATTGAAATGCCGGCCAGACTGCCTAACATCACGGCCAGTGCGGAAGGCGGAATCAACATGGCAATGCCACCCACCGCCATAATCGGGCCCATGGCGATGTTCGGGTGATAACCCCGACGCAACATTTCGGGCAGCAAGGTGCCACCCATCATGGCCGTATTGGCAATGGTCGAGCCCGACAACGTGGCAAACACGGTACCGCCCACCACAGAGACCACCGACAAACGACCAGGCACCCGCGCGATGAGCTTCTCAATGGCGTTGATGGCCCTGTACGCAAGCCCTGTATGGAAGAGGACTTCACCCATCAAGATAAACAAGGGTATCGGGGTCAGTGAAAAGCTGCTGACCGACTGAACCGAATTGCGGACCAGCTGACCGATACCGGCTTCACCGCCCATAAACACCCAGGCCCCAAGCAGGTTGACCCCCAGGAACGCAAAGGCGACAGGCACACCGGTCAACATCAAAACGAACAATACACCCAGCAACAGGGTCAATGCTGATTGCCAATCCATCATGCCCCCTTGCCCGGCACGAACAAGGCCAGAAATTGACGTGTAAATTCAATAGTCAGCAATACAAACGAAAACAACATGGGTACGCCCAGCCACCACTCGGGGAACATCAGGACCTTGAACACAATGCCGCCCTGTTTCATGGCATCCATGACGCTGACATAGCTGTACCAGGCCAGCACTGCAGAGACCACCAGGCAGACGGCATAAGAGATGAAACTGGTGACAAACCTGGCTGCGCCAGTAAAACTACGCACGAGCACGTCCACACGAATGTGGTCATGGGTGTATACCAGCCAGGGTGCCGCACAAAAAGCGGCCAGCATCATCATGTATTCAGTCACTTCTACCGCCCAGCCAATCGACATCGAACTGACGTTACGCAACACCACATCGGCACAGACCAGCAGGGCCATGACCATGAAAAGCAGCGCTGCAAAAGCGCCTGTGCCGTTCAGCAGCCCTTGATAGGCTTTTGCCAGCCCAGAGGCCGGCACGGGCTCTGGCGGCGTTTCGTATGCGTGTTGCATCCCCATTCCTTTGGTTGAAGCGAAAGGCCAGAATTTTAACCTTAAAGCAAATCGCGATGAATATTAAGTGCACTTAACGTGCAGTCAAAATACCTGATAGTTACCAAGAGTTACCCTTTTCTGCATTCATCTTACGAATCATTGCATTGAAGAATTTGACTGCAAAGCCCCCTTCCCTGATCAGCATTGCCGTGAGATCGGCGCATTTTTGACGAACTTCGTCTGACAGCACGACATCATCTCCGCCCATGGCGAACGATTGCGCCTGGATCTCGGCTGCACGCTGCACCGTCCAGAGCAAGAAAAAGGCCTTTTCAATGCTGCTCTCGCCAACCGCAACGCCATGATTGCGCAGTACCAGAATATGCTTGTCGCCCAAGCTGGCCAGCATGCGGGTCTTTTCGTCGGCGAACAAGGTAATGCCTTCAAAGGTGTGATAGGCCACCCGCCCAAAGAGTTGTGCACCGTAAAAACTGTTGTGATCAAAGCCGGCCTGCTTCTGGGCAACGGCAGAAACCGGTGTGGTGTGGGTATGGATCAGACAATGAATGTCATCACGCGCCCCGTGGACAGCGCTATGCAAAGCAAACCCGGCCGGGTTTGCATCGTATTCAGAAGGCTCGACCTTGTTACCTTCAAGGTCAACCTTCAGCAGATTGGCCGGCGTCACTTCGCTGTAATTCAGCCCGAACGGGTTCACCAGATAATGCTGGGCCGGGCCGGGCAAACGGGCTGAAATATGGTTGAAAATGGTTTCAGTCCAGCCAAAAAAATCAACCAGGCGGTAGCAATAGGCCAACTGCTCGCGCAAGGCCCACTCGGCATCACTGCAATGGGCGGGGCGAACCAAAGCGTCATACATGGTAAGACTCCTGTTTAAAACGGGCCAGCGCCAGAATGTCGCGGGTAACCGGCATATCAATAGCCATGCGTTGCGCCAGCTCAATAACCGCATCACCAATCGCGGCTAATTCAAGCGGCAGCCCTTTTTCGTAATCTTGCAGCATGGATGTTTTGACGGGCCCCATACCGGCAGCCAGCTCAAGAAAGGTATAAGGATCAAAATTGACCCGGGCCCCGTAAGCCGCAGCTACTGTCAGGCCTTCATGCAAGATCTTGACAACAATACGTTTTAGGTCAGGCAGCGAATACAGCTGTTCGAGCGTCGCGCCTGTGACGACTGATAACGGGTTGGAGGTGAGATTCGCCAGCATCTTGGTCCAGAGCGTATCGCGAATGCGGTCGACCCCACGGGCCTCGATGCCGGCCGCTTCAAGCATACGCCGAACACGTTCGAGACGCGGTGTCATTTCACCTGAAGGCTCGCCGAGCACCAAAAGATGCGGGTTATCGGACTTGACCACGCCCGGGGACAAGGACTGCGCCGTGATAAACACCACACAACCCAGAACCTGCGTCAGCGGCAAGGTTTGCGCCA
>CAYTSJ010000189.1:0-4917 GCA_964440385.1 uncultured Pusillimonas sp.
CACCATTTGACCGGTAGGCAACGACAAGGAGACATCATCAAGCGCCTGTGTTTTGCCATAATGCAAAGAAACGCTTTCAAGGCGGGCAACGAAGTCTGTCATGAGCGTAACACCTGAACTACCTGACATTAACGGTCAGCACGTCGGGCCAGCTCACATTGTCATCAAGCTTCAACCAGGCGACACCGGGCAAACCCGTTTTGACCTGTTCAAGGTGGCGCTTCAACAATTCAGGATCAATACGGGCCTTGACACGAAACATGAGTTTTTGTCGTTCACTGGCCGTTTCAACCGTTTTGGGCGTGAACTGCGCAACACTGGCCACGTACGACACCTTGGCAGGAATCACGTCATCGGGGGCGGCATCCAGCACGATGCGGACATCGGCACCCAGAGGTACGCGGCCTGCAACGGTCTCTGGCAGAAAAAAAGACATATACACATCGGCCAGATCGACCAGATTAAGCACTTTGCCACCAGCAGCTAACACCTCACCTGGTTGCGCAATCCGGTACTGAACACGGCCATCACGTGGGGCTTTCAAAACACTATCGTCAATATCTGTTTGAATACGGGCGATGGCGGCCTCGGCTGCAGCGGCACCGGAACGGGCACTGATGACCTGAGACTGCGCAGCATGGACTGAAGCCTGAGCCGCAGCCACCTGAGCACGCGCGGCTTCAAGGACTGCCTGGGTGCCAACCACGGCAGCACGATGCTCGTCGAGCGTCTGACGCGATATTGCCCCACCAGAGACCAGTCGTTCGGTACGCTCCAGATTTTGACGCGCCAAACGGACTTCACTTTCTCTCTGGGCAACCAAAGCCTGCGCGGCAGTACGTTCACTTTCCCGGGCGACCACCTGCGCCCCGGCCGTTTCAACGGCATTCACGGCTTGCTGGTAAATCGCCTGTGCCTCGGCGCGTTGAGCCAGCAAGGTATCGACCTGCATCTTGGCCAACACATCACCCTGCCGGACAAAACTACCTTCATTGACCAGAATATCCATGACGCGACCAGGATAACGGGTAGAAACGTCGACCTCGGTAGCTTCAATACGACCATTACCACTGACAAACGCGGGGCCATAATCTGAGGCCTGCATAGTGCGCCAGTACCATGCCCCGGCGAAGAGACACACCGCCAGGGCGAGCCCAACCAGAGCCCTGGGACGGAAAAATGAGAATGTCATGAACCCTTCCTTGGATTTTCAGCCTAAACTTTGATAACCGGGAAATGCACAAGGATATAACAATGAGACAACATGATTACTTTTCGCCAAGTCCAAGACTGTGGCAACCCGTGCTGAAATCGCTGTTTATTGCTGCTTTATTCGCTTGGTCGCATTCTCATGCCAGTAATTCGGTTGCCGAAGGGCAGACACTCGCCACCAAAGGGTCTGGCGCAATTCTGGCTTGCGTCACCTGTCATGGCGCTCAAGGCGAGGGTATGGCGACGTTCCCCTATCTGGCAGGCCAAGGTCAGGCTTATCTTGAGCGGCAGCTAGACAATTTCGCAGCAGAAACCCGAAAAAATCCCATCATGGTACCCATCGCAAAAGCGATGTCGTCTGAACAAAAACAAGCCGTCTCGGCCTACTTCGCCCAACTCAAACCCGCCATTGACAAGGCCTCTTTGCAAAGGTCTGTTGACACCTACCCCGCCAAAGGTGACGCTGGCGCCTGGCTGGCGAACCGTGGCGACTGGGGCAACAATCTGCCGGCTTGCATTCAATGCCATGGGCCTGGCGGTGTTGGGACAGGGCCAGATTTCCCGTCAATTGCCGGCTTGCCTGTTACTTATCTGGTCGAGCAATTACAAGCCTGGAAATCGGGCCAGCGCAACCCGGGGCCACAAAACCTGATGGGGGACATCGCTCAACGGATGTCAGACGAGCAGATCAAGGCCGTCTCAACCTACTACGCAAACCTGCCCAAACAAGCCTCGACCGGGGGTAACCCATGAACCGTTCCATCACGTCAATTGCCCTGTTAGCCCTGGCGATACTCTCAGCCAACCCGACGCAGGTGCTAGCACAAAATACACCCTTACCCTTCACCCCGCCTGCCGCCGATACCATTCCTGACAACCCGTTCGGGAAAGTGGTCAAGCAAGGCCAGGACATTTTTATCAACACGAAACAACTGGCAGGCCAGTATGTTGGCAATAACATGAACTGTGCCAGTTGCCATCTGGATGCCGGACGAATGGCCGGATCGTCGCCAATGTGGGCAGGCTATGTCGCCTTTCCGGCCTATCGGAACAAAACAGGCGAAGTCGATACCTTTGCGCGTCGTATCCAGGAATGCTTTGTTTACAGCATGAACGGCAAAATGCCACCTGCCGATAGCAAAACCATCATCGCACTTGAAAGCTATATGTATTGGTTGGCCCAAGGCGCCCCAACAGGGGCATCCCTTGAAGGCCGTGGCTACAAAAGGCTGGCCGCGCCTGCCGAAAAGCCGGATTATGTCAGGGGTAATAAAGTCTATACCCAACATTGCGCCCTTTGCCATGGCGCTGACGGTGCAGGCCAAAGTGCAGGCAACCACATGGTTTTCCCGGCACTGTGGGGCGACAACTCTTATAACTGGGGTGCCGGCATGCACAGCATACCCACCGCTGCAGCCTTCATCAAAGCCAACATGCCACTTGGGCAGGCCAACACACTGACAGACCAAGAGGCCTGGGACGTGGCCTATTACATGAATGCCCAGGAACGCCCCCAAGACCCTCGCTATAACGGGTCTGTGGAAGAAACCCGCAAGAAGTACCACGATGAGGCCGGAGACCTGTATGGCCAGGAAATCAACGGCATCATCCTGGGAAAAAACTCAACACCCAGTGGCGGGGACCTACGCCAAAAGGGTCATTAAAACTGGTGACTGAACAACACCTGAACCACATCAAGCCCCGGATTCGGGCGCTTGATGTCTGCATCCGGGCAATGCGAATACGGGAACCCAGATAGCGACGCTTGGCAAATCAAGCATCAAAGCAATTTGCATTAGCGTCAATGCCAGGACTGCTCGCAGCAAGAAACATCTCAAGCATGGCTTGAGACGACATCGGGCGCGCTGACAAGAAACCTTGAAAATAATGACAGTCCAAGCCGGACAACAGCTGAAACTGTGCCGATGTTTCGATACCCTCGGCAACCACTTCAAACCCCATCGTCTGGCTCAAGGCCACGATCGCACTGACGACCGAATATGCTTCAGAGCCCGGCGCAAGCTGGCTCACCAACCGGTGGTCAATCTTGATTTCATCGACCGGCATACGACTTAATGCCGCAAGACTGGAGGCCCCGGTACCAAAGTCATCAATAGACAGGCGCACGCCCAGATCATGAAGACGCTTCATGACGGCATAACTCGCATCGGGATCTTTCATGACGGTGCTTTCTGCCACTTCCAGCGTCAAGGACGCAGGGTCGAGACTATACCGCTTGAGAAGCATGCGAACGGTCGTTACCAGACCGCTGTACCTGAACTGTGTAGGCGACAAATTCACTGAAATGGAGACCTGTGGCCAACCGGCATCTTTCCAGGTGCGTAGCTGACGACAAACCGTATCAAGCACCCACTCACCAATCGGAACAATCAGCCCGGTACGTTCAGCCAAAGGAATGAAATGATCGGGCAACACGTGACCATGTTGCGGATGATACCAACGCAAAAGCGCTTCAACACCCACGACGCGCTGGTCTTTCAGCGTCAGTTTGGGTTGATATTCAAGACTGAGCTCGTTGTTTTCAAGCGCTTGACGAAACTGTTGTAACAAACTCAGTTGCTTTTGAACCGCAATATCGGTTGAGGCCTCGAAGAAACTGTAGGTATTTCGACCCAGGCTTTTTGCATGGTGGCATGCCGCATCGGCCTGCGCAATCAAGTCGTCCCCCACCTTGGCATCATCAGGAAAAACCGTAATCCCGACACTGGCAGAGACATTGATTTCATGACCCGCCACCTGGAAAGGCCTTTTAACAAACGACAGAATCTTTTGGGCCAGTGTCGCGGCATCAGCGGGCTCTTGAATTGACATCAGCAATAAAAAGGCATCGCCCGAAATACGGGCAAGCGTGTCTTGACCACGAATATTCGACTGCACCCGATGAGCGACCTCCAGTAGCACACGATCGCCAACATGATGCCCGTATGCGTCATTGATCAGCCTGAAGCCATCAAGATCAAGCATCAATAGGGCAAATCGCCCCCCCTCACGCCTGGACTTTTCTATCGCATGACCCAACCGGTCTTCAAAAAGGGTACGGTTCGGTAAACCCGTCAGCACATCATGTAAGGCGAAATGATGAAATTTGCCAAAGGCAGAACCCTTTGCTGCAACGTCTTGCCCCCTGATACCCAAAAGAGACATGAGCAAGCCCACAGTCAAGATGACGATGGTTGCCAAAACCAGCAAACCACTGAGGCTTTGGGGATGAAAACCCGTGACAGCAGATGCCGAGACGCTGTGTTCAGAAAACCGGACAGCCGCCATCGCCGCATAATGCATGCCTCCAATGCCCAGCCCCATGACCATACCGGCCAGAAGACGTCCTTGCTGCCCGGGATGCTGATGAAAGCGATTTGGGTAAAACGCCCCCCAAAACGCCAACAAGTTTCCCAGAAAAGCCGGCACAACAGACAGCCCCAAAAGAACAGGGTCGTACATAATAGTCGGGCGCATGCCCAAGGCCAGCATGGCCATGAAATAAGGCACTGCAACGCCCGCAGTCAATAAAACACTTGCAAAGAATATGCGAGGCCATGACACCCGGACATGGCAAATGACTGTAAAAGCGGCAACAGCCAGGAACAGCGCCCACAAAAAGCCAAGACCCACCAGCAAATGGTCATAACCTATGGGAATCGGCAAGCTAAACGCCCGGAGCCCGGCAAAATGCGCGATCCAGAT
>CAYTSJ010000190.1:0-4907 GCA_964440385.1 uncultured Pusillimonas sp.
TGGCACCGGAAAGAAGTATGTAGGGATTCATTGATTTCAACCTTGCTTGCACAGGTTTTCTAAGGTCACTTGGAGTTGCGTTTTTTCTTCACTGCTCAGTTGGTAAGTGCCTAGGGTTTCCGAAAGCCAAAGTCCATCACTCGCCAGTCTAGCGATAAGTTGGCCCATGGATGCGCTATCGCTTTGGCGGTCATTTTCAACCCATTTGGCCCAGGCTTCGGCAACAGCAGGCTCACTTACAGTAGCGGCAAGTAATGCCCGAAGGCGTTGATTTTCTGTACCCTGAGGAAGTAATTTGAATGTGGCTTTAACGTAGCGTTGTGCCGCAGTTTCAGCATCGTTGGACGCGCCAATTTCCTTGTTCATATCCGCTAAAACCAGTTCGTAAAACGCCATCAAGAGCTCAGCGCGAGTACCGAAGTGGTGCTGAACAGCCCCTTTGGTTACCTCGGCAACTTCCGCAACTGAGCCGATGGACAGGCCGTGTCCGTCTGCTAGAAGCTCCGCACAAGCGTTTAGGATTCGAGCACGGATGAGGTCTGGTTGTTTGGGTCTATGTATGCCTGAGTTCATGTGCACAGCTTAACAATACAATCGTATTGTTTCAAGTCCTCGTGACCAGCACTGAATAGAAGTAACTGCTCTGGTATCACCAAATGTTTGAAACCGGACATTGGGATTCCAAAGGTCATCTGTCAGCTACGGGTCGTAACCGGCCAATGAGTTAAGGTGCCCAGAAGTGAACAGCACCCGCCGTGCCGGGAGACGCCCTGCCCAAAATCTCATGAAAAAAGCGCCGACGTTGCCATCGGCGCTTTGAAGTTACGATGCATTGCGATGTATTTCTACATCGCAACGACATGTCTATAAAATTCAATTCTGACAAAGCACTACGCTCACTCACTCACATCCTATGTATGTTTAGGGTATAAGTCTCTGAGAGGCTTTTTGTTTTTTTGCCAGAATGCCTTGTGGGTCCATATCTGTCGTTGACTCGTTTTGTCAAAGACAGGTATGGCACTTCGGCAGGGTGAGCAAATGGGCCAGATGGCCAAGGAGGCCCAAAAGGCCCTGAATATGCCCCGCCAGGTTCAGCCAACCCGCCGCACCGGCAGACTGCGAATCCGTTTGCCTGTTGCTGCAAAAATCGCATTGCACAGCGCAGGTGCTATTGGTGGAACAGGGGGTTCACCCACGCCACCCGGTGGTACATCCAGCGCATTGTTCACAAGATGAGTACGGATTTTTTGAGGTGCGGCGGCGTGGCGCAACACTTCGTAGTCGTGGAAGTTCCCTTGTTTGACCCGCCCGTTTTCAAAGGTGATCTCGCTGTTCAGGGCCAAGGCCAGACCCATAATGGCACCGCCTTCAAGTTGGGCCCGAATACGTTCAGGGTTGATCTGTGGTCCGCAATCGATGGCGGTGTCGACAGCCACGACGGTTACTTCGCCGTTGTCATTGACTTTGACCTCGATGACTGCGGCTGCATAGCTCATGAAGCTGTAGCAGAAGGTCAGGCCAAGGCCATGACCTTCAGGTAATTTTCGACCCCAGCCCGCGCCGGTGGCGGCAGCTTCGATCACGTCGCGCAGGCGCCCGGTATCGAAGGGATAGCGTTGGGGTGACTCGCTGTAGTTCCAGGTATCGCCCAAGGTGGTCGGGTCGATTTTGCGGGCGGGGCCGATCAGGTCAAGCGCAAATTGTTTATGGTCTTGACCGGCCTTGTGCGCCAGTTCGGCAATGAAACATTGCGCGGCAAACGCGTGCGGGATGTTGGCCACGGATCGGAACCAGCCAATGCGGGCATGGGCGGGGACCTCGGCGGTCTCGATACGCACATTGGGAATGCGGTAAGGCATATTAATGGCCGACATGGCGGCCTCGAACATTTGCTGCCCTTGCGCGCCTTCACTGAACAAGGACGCAATGGTGGGCGCGGCAGAACGGTGCAGCCAGGATTGAACACCGCCTTTGTCATCCAGCACCGCTTCCAGTTGCTCGACAGAAACGGTATGCAGATAACCATGGCGAATGTCGTCTTCACGCGACCACACCACCTTGACCGGTGTGCCAATCGGCATGGCTTGGGCAATGATGGCGGCTTCATCGACGTAATCGGGTTTTGACTTGCGACCAAAGCCGCCGCCTAGCAACACTACGTTGACTTTGACCGCTTCGGGTTTTAAGCCTAATCGCTTGGCAACGATACTTTGCGCCAACGGCGGATTTTGTACGGATGTCCACACTTGCGCACCGTCAGCATTGATTTGTACAGTGGCTGATGGTGTTTCCATGGGGGCATGGGCCAGATGCGGAATGTAGTATTGGGCACTGACCCGCTGGGTGTCTGCGGCATTTTTCCATGTGCTGGCGACATTGCCCTGATTGCGCAACGTCTTGCCCGCCTTGCTGGCAGCACTTTCAAGGGTCTTGCGGTAACTGGCTGAACCGTAACCCCCGTTAGGGCCATCATCCCATTCCAGTTCAAGCGCAGTGCGGCCTTGAAGGGCGGCCCAGGTATTACGCGCCACAACAGCGACGCCACCCAAGGGTTGGAAACCCGGTGCACCGCTGAAACCTGGAATTTCGACGACCTTGATGACCCCTGGAATTTTCAGGGCTTTATCAGTATTCATGCGACGCAGTTTGCCACCGACCACCGGAGGGCGTGCAACTACAGCGAAAACCATGCCGGGCAGGTGGATGTCCATGCCATACGTGGCTTTGCCTTGACCGATGGCTTCAAGATCAACCAGTCGGACCACGTCTTTACCGATGTAACGGAATTCAGTGGCCGATTTCAGTCGCAGCTGACTGGCGTCGGGCACAGTTTGTTTCGCTGCATCGCCGGCCAATTCCCCGAAAGACAGCGATCGCCCCGTGGGAAGGTGGCGCACCGTGTGCAGTTCGGCTTTGACTTCGGACACAGGCACAGACCAGCGCGCCGCAGCGGCGGCTTCGAGCATATGCCGGGCGGCAGCCCCGATACGCCGCATGGGTTCCAGAAAGTGCCGCACGCTGCGTGAACCATCAACATTCTGGTTGCCGTAGCGTGTTTCGTTGGCGTCGGCCTGAATGATTTTCACGCGTTGCCAGTCGGCTTCCATTTCATCGGCAATCACCATGGGCAAGCTGGTACGCACGCCGGTTCCCATTTCGGCACGATGAGCAACGAGGGTAACCAGACCGTCGGTGTCAATGGAGACAAACACCAGCGGGTCATCGACAGTTCCCCCTGGCATGCTCTCAGCACCGTATTTTTGTGCTTCTTTGGCGGCATGAGCTGATTGAACAATGCCATGGGTACCAACGGCCAGCGTAAAGGCAGCGGCACTCGCCTGCAAAAATCGACGACGGCTAAATTTTTCAGTGGTCATCATGATCAAGCTCCTTTAGCCAGCGCGTGGGCGGCTTGGCGTACAGCCTGATGGATACGCAGATACGTACCACAACGACAAATATTGGCATTCATCGCGGCACGGATTTCATCATCTGTGGGGGTCGGGTTGGTTTTCAGCAAACTGACGGCCGACATGATCTGGCCTGCCTGACAGTAGCCGCATTGCGCCACATTGTTTTCAACCCAGGCTTGTTGTACGACCTTGCCAACCGGATCTGTATGCAGGTCTTCAATGGTGGCGACAGCGCGGTCTTTGGCATAGGCGACCGGGGTCACACAAGACCGGACGGGTTTGCCGTCAACAAAGGTCGTGCAGGCCCCGCAAAGGGCCAGGCCACAGCCGTACTTGGTGCCTGTCAGGCCTAATTCGTCACGTAACACCCAAAGCAGTGGGGTGTCTTCAGGAACGTCAACATTCCTGGTTTCGCCGTTGATTTGAAGTTGTGTCATGGGATACCTTCTGAGTGTGTAAGGCTGGAATGAGTCTTTTGCAGAATTGTCTTTGATGAATACGTGGCAATGCCAGAGCCATGCTTAATGGCTGGACGTATCCTGGCTGCGCTTCAGTAAAGTTTGTAGCGCTTGCTTCAGACCGGGTGAAAACAAAGGCAGCCATTGCGCAGGGGTTTGGCCCGAGGCGTCAACCGCCCGAATGGTAATGAACTGATCTTTGAAGGCCGGGGTTCCACGTGCGTGCGTTGTATAGCCTTTTAGCAGTTGGTTGGCATCGGCCTGGACTTGAAACAGCCGTGCTTCAGTACTGCCGTCGGTTGCCGCATGGGCATCCAGCACGCGCTGAATGTCGTCAATAAACAGTGCCAACGCGTTATTTCCGACGCAGTCAGGGCGTTCATAGCCCCATTGGGAATTAGTCATGATCAGTCAGTTTGAAAACAGGGGATTCTGGTCGCATTTAAACATGATCTGTGGTCAACCAAAATGGGCCATTGAGTGGTTTTTTGTTGCATATTTGTTCTTTTTTTTGATCATTATCTTAGCCATTTGATATTTCACAAATGATTCAAAGTTTGTCTTGAAGAACAGGCTTACAGTAGGGGCGAAATGCATTACGATGAAATCTCTGTCCTTTAAGGAAGCTCAATATGGAAAATGAAGTGGAAAAATTCGCCAGTAAAGTCACCGATATCAATGCCGTCCTTGAAGGTCTGGAAGCTGCAAACGTTGTTGCGCTTGACGCCCTGATGCTTGCCATGCTTAGTACCAACCCCGGTGTGATTGCTCCCATGCGTGGTCTGATTGCCAAACTCGAGCGCGAGGTTGTGGGCAGTGTGGCCGAAGCAGGCGAGCTTGCCACGATAAGCTACAGCAACCGTATCGCCGATATTTACGCGCTTATCGACAAAGCTGAAAAAGCTGTCATCGATACCAGTACAGCGACATCGGAAAAAGCCAACGGCTGATTCCCTGAAGCGCCTCTTGCGGGGCGGCGTCTGGTCAGTTTGGCTGCCAGTTTTGGCTAAGCCCAAAGCAAGAACCCGGTGAGCAG
>CAYTSJ010000191.1:0-4894 GCA_964440385.1 uncultured Pusillimonas sp.
GGGGAAGTTCCAGACCAGGAAACCCACAACGCTGGCGGCCAGTAGCAGGGGCAGTGCAACCAGTTCAGCGTAGCCGGTTAGCGCATACAGCAGGGCGCCCGCAACTGTAATAAAAATAGCTTCGCTGCTGGCCAGGCCATCAATGCCATCCATGAAGTTGTAAAGGTTCAGAAACCAGACAATGTAAAGAATGCCGAGGACCCAGCCTGCTGCGCCAAGGGTAAAGGTGCTTGCCCCGATAGTAACGGGGGGCAGCCCATTCAGGGCCCACAAAATAATGGCTGCGGCACCAATATGCCCCATTAGCCGAACCTTTGCGGTAAGTGGGTGGTGGTCATCAATGAAGCCGATAATGGCAATCAGCAGCCCGGCCCCGTTAAGGGCCCAGGTTTCAGAGACGGGCAGCATCCCCAGCAGCATTAGAGCGGTGGTAGATGCAATAAATACAACAACAAAAGAAACCCCACCGCCACGCGGGGTGGGATGTGTGTGTGAACTGCGGGCGTTGGGTATATCAAGAACGTTACGTTCTAGCGCGTAGTAACGCAGCAGGCCGGTAAGGGCCCATGCCGCTATAACGCTCAGGACAAGGCTTAGAATCATGAGGTGGATTATAGGGTTTAGTTTTACCGTGTGCCTGCCCGAAACCGGTTGATCCAGTAGCGCGTAGACGCATCGTGGGTCTCCGACAACAGGTCTTCGTTTTTCAGGGCGGCCACAATGCCTTTGGCCAGGGTTTTGCCAAACTCAACGCCCCATTGGTCAAAGGCATTGATATTCCACAGCACACTTTGGGTGAACACTTTGTGTTCGTACAGGGCCAGCAGGGCACCCAGGGTATACGCTGAAAGTTGCGGAAGCACAATCAGGTTTGACGGCCGGCCGCCGGCATGGGTGCGGTGGCGGGCCAGGGCCTGCGCTTCGTCTTCGGGCCTTCCTTCGCGCAGGCTTTCGGTGCGTGCGGCTTTGATGTCTTTGCCTTTAAGCAGGGCTTCGCGCTGGGCCAGGCAGTTGGCCAGCAATTGGGTGTGGTGGTCGGGCCATTGGTGGTTGGCGCTTTCGCAAATAATGAAGTCAATCGGGGCGCCGTCGCTGCCCTGGTGAAGCCATTGAAAAAATGTGTGCTGGGCGTCGGTGCCGGGCATGCCCCATACGGCGGGGCCGGTGGGCAAGGTGACGGGCTGGCCATTCAGGTCTGTTGATTTGCCCAGTGATTCCATTTCAAGCTGTTGCAGGTAGGGTACCAGGTAGCCCAGTCGGTAGTCGTAAGGGGCAATGTTCAACGAGCCGTAGCCCAGCAGGCTGCGGTTGATGGCGCCGGCAATGGCCAGTTGCATGGGGGCGTTTTCTGCAAAGGGGGCGGTGTTGAAATGGTGGTCCATGGCGGCGGCGCCGGTATGCAGGCCGGCCACGGTGTCGATGCCTACGGCCAGGGCAATGGTCAGGCTGACGGAAGACCATAATGAAAACCGCCCGCCCACCCAGTCCCACATTTCAAAGATATGGGCCGGGGGTACCCCCCAGGCCTGGGCGGCAGCGGGTTTTGCGGTAATGGCCACCATGTGCTGGCAGGGGTTGGTTATCCCGGCGCCTTTGAGCCATTCGCGGGCACGGGCTGCGTTTTCAAGGGTTTCGGTGGTGGCAAATGATTTTGAGGCGACCACCACCAGGGTTTCGCGGGGGTCAAGGCCGGCCATGGCGCCGGCAATGGCGTGGCCGTCTATGTTGGCGGCAAAGCGGACGTTGCGCCAGGTGCCGGCGTAGCCGAAGGCGGCGATGGCCAGCCGAACGCCCCAGTCGCTGCCACCGATGCCAATATGAATGATGTTGCGCCAGCGTCGTTCGGCGTCGGCCAAGCGCACGAATTCAAACATGCGTTCGCGTTCGTTAGCAATTTCGCGCACAGGCGCGGCCGACCGCAGCGCGGTGTGCCATGCCGCGCGTTGTTCAGTGGGGTTGGCTATGTCACCAATCATTAGAGCATGGCGTTTTTCTTCAAACTGGTTTTGCGCCAGAATGTGTTCAGCGATCTGCGATATATCTGTTGACCAGCGCTGGGCCGTGAGATCAATAGTCAGACCGGCTGCATTCAACAGCCGCATGGTCGGGGATGGTACTGACACTTGCGCAACGGCTGACTGTAGGGACTGCCAGAGTGGTGGAAGCATTGCGTTGGTGGCGATGGGTTTGAGGAAAATACGAGGCGCAATCTTGCCACGCTGCTGTGGACTGAGTTGCGTTAATGTTACTAATCATTTGCTACTTATTGTACTATGGGGTTTGATCTGTACTGTATGATCTTGGGCGTTGTTTTAAAACATAGTGTTTACTGCAAAAGGGCTGGTTCCTGCGAAAGAGCTGGCTACAATTTTCGCGTCGGCAACTCTGCAGCTACTCGCGCCTTGGTTTCATGGCCGGCATGCGCCCTTCTCGAGACCCCTTGTGACACCACAAAACATCAACTCGACGCAATTGGCCCAAAAGCGGTATGGGGCAGCTGATTCTGATCGACCCCGAAGATTTTATTAGCCGTAAGGTGCTGCGTAACGGGGGGGCGACCACGAGACGCCGGATTCCTTGGAAACCCTGTTTGCGGTTCTGAAGCCTCGCGTGATTTTGGACGTGGGGCGAACATGGGCAACTACACCTTGATGTTCAGCCGCCATGCCTCGCACGTGCTGGCCTTTAAGTCTGGGAAGAAGGCATTTGGCATGTTGCAGCAAAATGTGCAGGCCAATAGTCTGGACCATGTGACTGTGTTGAACTATGGGCTGTCGAATGCGAATTCGCCGAGCAGCAGGTCGATGCAGTTGATTTCATAAAGATTGACGTCGAGGGGCATGAGCAGTCGGTGATCAGGGGGTTACGGGCTACGATTGCCCGGTGCCGGCCTGTCATTTTGATGGAATGGGAGATGGAGAAGGGCTGGTTGCTGGGCGAGGTGAAGCAGTCGGATGTGTTGGTGGACTATGAGTTTTTCCCGTTGACTTGGAATACCAGTTGGGAATACTGGAAGGGTAAACGGTTGGGCGCGGCGGTTATGGGTGCGTGCGTTCGGTCATAAGCAGCGCGTGCCGTGTACGTTGGCCGTGTCGGCGAATTTTGGTCGGGTCAGCGATGTGCTGTTGGTTCCGCGCGAGAAGTTGGGGTTGGTTGAACGGTTTGTGTATCGTTGAATGGCTTCCATCGTTGGTTTATAGGTTTCGGGTAGCCGCTTTGTACTGAGCGACAGCGGACGAGGTCTGTATGCAGGCCGTTTGCCTGAGTGCAGCGAAGTGATGGATGGGTGTCGATTATTTGGGGTGTGAACAGATGCGTATGTGTTTTAGGTTGCGACTGTGTGCGATGTTGAGTGGGGTTTTGTGGTTGTGGGGCTGTACCGGGCCTGTCGCCGATAAGGACCGGACCCCTGCGGGCGTGATTGACCATATTGAGCGGATGCCAAAGCGTATCGCCATGGCTGAGGAGCAAACGGCGGTTTTGGCGGTGGTAAGGTCATTACCGGGGGCGGAGATTGCGGCGTTTCAGTCTTTGCTGGTGCAAGACGGTAGTGGACCGGTGCGTGCCTTTTGTGGACTGGCGGATGGCCTTGGGCCTCGTGGAGAGTTGACGGGTAAGGCGCAACCGGGCGTATTCGAGGGTTTGCCTGGACAATCTTCGGGTAAGCCTGCAAACGTCTCTGGCATGCTGAAAACCGTTGACGGCAAGACCTTGGCGTTTGATTTACGCTTCGGCGACTTCGCGGCGCAGCGGTGTCGGGCGATGGGGTTTAGGTTTGAATGATCGCTGTTGGTTGGCTGTGGTGAGTTGTGGCCGGGCCTGATAAATCGGCAGAGTTTGACGCTTACCAGATACCCACATCAC
Source organism: uncultured Pusillimonas sp. (assembly GCA_964440385.1). GTDB lineage: Bacteria > Pseudomonadota > Gammaproteobacteria > Burkholderiales > Burkholderiaceae_B > Neopusillimonas. The sequence goes on from CAYTSJ010000191.1 coordinate 3,865, forward strand.
TTTTCTGGCGCTTTTAATCTTAAGCCAATGTGTCCTGTGTTTGCTCGCAATTTTCTGTTTTTAAAATTTTCTGATTAAGTTTTTAAACTTTTCCATGATTCTAGTCACCGGTGGTGCCGGCTTTATCGGCAGTAATTTTGTGCTGGATTGGTTGCGGGTGAATGACGAGCCTGTTTTGAACCTTGATGCGTTGACTTACGCGGGGCACCTTGAAAACCTGGCCTCATTAAAGGCCGACCCGCGTCATGTGTTCGTTCACGGCGATATTGGCGATTCTGAACGGGTGGCGCACTTGCTGGCCACCCACCAGCCCCGCGCAGTGCTGCATTTTGCCGCCGAGTCGCATGTGGATCGCTCCATTGCCAGTCCCGAAGCGTTTGTTCAGACTAATGTGGTCGGCACGTTCCGTTTGCTGGAAGCGGTGCGCACCTACTGGCAGGGTTTGTCACCGGAAGCGCAGGCGGCTTTCCGGTTTTTGCATGTGTCCACTGATGAGGTCTACGGCACCCTGTCGCCCGACGCCCCGGCCTTCACCGAAGACCACCCGCACGCCCCCAATAGCCCGTATGCGGCCAGCAAGGCGGGGTCAGACCACCTGGTGCGGGCGTGGCACCATACCTATGGGCTGCCGGTCGTCACCACGAACTGCTCGAATAATTATGGCCCCTACCAGTTCCCCGAAAAGCTCATCCCGCTGTGCCTGCAACGGGCGTTGTCTGGCCAACCCTTACCCATCTACGGTGACGGGCAGCAGGTGCGTGACTGGTTGTACGTCACCGACCATTGTTCGGCCATTCGCCGGGTGCTGGAGGCGGGTGAATTGGGGCGAGTGTACAACGTGGGAGGCTGGAACGAAAAGGCGAATTTGTCGGTGGTGCAAACCCTATGTGCGATTCTTGACGAGCTCAAGCCGCGTGCCGATGGCCAGTCTTATGCTTCCCAAATCACCTTCGTCACCGACCGCCCCGGCCACGATCGCCGCTACGCGATTAATGCCACCCGCATTGAAAAAGAACTGGGCTGGCGTCCT
>CAYTSJ010000192.1:0-4816 GCA_964440385.1 uncultured Pusillimonas sp.
ATGGCGGGTGTATTGCCGATCGCTCTGCTAACGCTGATACCCTTGGGCGTGGTGATCGGGCTCGCACTCACACCGCAACCCGAAATCTGGCAGCATCTTTGGGCATATGTTCTGCCTCGGGTCATACTCAACACCGCCGTACTGATGGCGTTGGTTACCGTGGGTGTCCTGCTTGTGGGGGTACCTCTTGCATGGTTGACCACCATGTATGAGTTTCCGGGCCGGCGCATCTTCGCCTGGGCGCTGGTGCTTCCTCTGGCATTCCCCGCCTACGTACTGGCGTTTGTGCAGATGGGCCTACTGGAATTCTCAGGTCCGGTCCAAACGGCAATTCGTGCAGTATTCGGCTCCAGCCACTGGTTTCCGCAGACTCGGGGCAGCCTGTGGGGCCTGACCATGGCGCTGGTTTGCGCGTTCTATCCCTATATCTATCTGCTGTCTCGCAGCGCCTTCCTGACCCAAGGCTCACGCGCCGTAGAGGCGGCACAGTCGCTGGGCCACTCGGCCACTGGCGCGGTACTACACGTGGCCATTCCCATGGCCCGCCCATGGATCATGGCGGGACTGGCACTGGTACTGATGGAAGTGCTCGCCGATTTCGGCGCAGTGACAGTATTTAACATCGACACCTTCACTACCGCGCTGTACAAAGCCTGGTTTGATTTGCACAATCTGGGGGCCGCTGCCCAGCTCGCGGCGCTGCTCGTGCTAATCGTGCTTCTGCTGATTGCGGCCGAACAGCGTTCACGCCAGGCTCAGCGCTACCAGGCGGCAGCCAGCCGGCAAAGCCGGATGGTGCTACACGGCAGGTCCCGCTGGGTGGCCTTTGGTGCCTGCGCCAGCGTATTAGCCGTCGCCTTCATCATTCCAATTGTCCAGATCATCGCCTGGTCACTCAGCGTCTGGCGCGAGGACCTGGACGCACGCTACTGGGGCTTCACCTGGAATACGCTGCAACTGGCCTTGGCCACGGCCAGCGTCACCACCGTGCTGGCGTTACTGCTCTCCTGGCTGCGCCGCCTTCACAGCGACGCCGGTACGACCTGGCTGGTTCGCCTTGCAGTGGTCGGTTACGCGATCCCCGGCGTGGTGTTAGCCATCGGCGTTTTTGTGCCGATCGCATGGCTCGACGACTGGCTTCTACCCCTGCTTCAACCTTTCGGCTATGGCGGGCTGACACTGTTCAAAGGCACGCTGGCCACCATGCTGCTGGCCCTGTCGGCACGGTTTCTGGCCGTAGCCTACCAGGCCACCGACAGCGCCATGCAACGCATCAGCCGTACTCAGGAAGATGCCTGTGCCTCGCTTGGCCTGACGACTGGGCAGACCCTGCGACGTCTGCATTTACCGCTGTTGCGCACAGGTTTGCTTTCGGGTTTTCTGATGGTGCTGGTGGACGTCATGAAAGAGATGCCCATCACCCTCATGACACGCTCTTTCGGTTGGGACACCTTGGCCGTGCGCGTATTCCAGCTCACGAGTGAGTCTCTGTGGGACCAGGCGGCACTGCCCGCACTGGCCATCGTGCTGGTTGGCCTGCTACCCGTCGCGATACTGGTCGCCAAAACCGAGCGCTAACCCACCTTGACCCCTGTTAACCATGACCACACAAATGCTTGAACTCGACCACGTCACCCTCGGCTATGCCCATACCGAAGTAGTCCGGGAGGTCTCTCTATCTCTGGCTAAAGGTGAAATTGGCTGCCTGCTCGGACCATCGGGTTGCGGCAAGACGACACTGCTTCGCGCCATTGGAGGCTTCGAACCCTTACGTGCCGGTCGCATCGCACTGGCCGGACGTGCTGTGGCCACGGCCAAGGCCCAACTGCCGCCGCGAGAACGCGGGATCGGTATGGTGTTCCAGGATCATGCGCTGTTTCCGCACCTGAACGTACAGGACAACGTCGCCTTCGGTCTGAGCCGCTTGTCAGCCGCCGAACGCCAGCGACGCGTCAATGAAATGCTAAACCTGGTCGGCCTCAATGGCCTGCAACAGCGCTGGCCACACGAACTCTCGGGTGGTCAGCAGCAACGCATAGCACTGGCACGCGCGCTGGCCCCACAACCTGCGCTGCTGCTCATGGACGAGCCGTTTTCCAACCTAGACACCCGCCTGCGTGTATCCATCGCACGAGAGATCAGAACCATCCTGCTCCATGCAGGTGCCACCGCCCTGATGGTCACACATGACCAGAACGAAGCATTCGCCATGGCCGACGTCGTCGGCGTCATGGCGAATGGCAGCCTGCATCAATGGGCCACCGCGCCCGAGGTCTATCACCAACCTGCGACACTTGCAGTGGCCACCCTTATCGGTGAAGGAGTACTGCTGCCCGTGCAAACCAATACAGGCGGACTGCGGACGACAGTGATCGGCCCGGTTGCTGTCGACGCCCCCTGCTTTGAGGTGGATGGCATCACCAGGGTGCTGGTGCGACCAGAAAACCTGGCCATCAAAACGGAAGGTACCGCTCGAGGCCAGGTCACCGAACGCGTCTTCCGCGGCAGTCACTTTCTCTATACAGTTCAAATTGGGGACACCCCGATTTTGGTCCAAGGTGCCATAGACCAACCCCATGAAATTGGTGACACTGTGGGGATCTCAAGCCTGCATTGCAAGTGAACAAAGCTGGCCAAAGCCAGACCGCGGTGTCGGGCGTCGCCCGCCCTCGCACGCAGCTTTAGTCATTGAAAAGCACTTTTAAAAGATCTAATATAAACACTTCCAATAGCACCCTAGGAAGAGTTTCCACATGGCTCACACTGTTCTTGCCGAGACGACCGCCAGCGTTTCTGAACTCAAGCGCGACCCCATGGGCACCGTGGCGGCGGGCGAAGGGTCGCCTGTAGCTATCCTCAACCGCAACCAACCCGCGTTCTATTGTGTCCCCGCAAAGGCCTATGAAGCCCTGCTGAACCGACTGGAAGACCTTGAACTGAACGCTATTGCCGATGCCCGCCAAGGCCAGGCAGAAATCGAGGTCTCCCTGGATGACCTATAGGCTGAAGTTCAAAGACGAGGCCTTGAAAGAGTGGCACAAACTCGACAGCACGTTGCGCGAACAATTCAAGAGAAAGCTCACTGAGCGTGTGCAAGACCCGCGCGTGCCCGCTGCCAAGCTCTCTGGTCACGCTGACCGCTACAAAAGCAAACTGAAATCCAATGGCTATCGGCTAGTTTACGAGGTACGCGATGCAGAGATCGTGGTCGTGGTTATTGCCATCGGCAAGCGTGAGCGCAATGCAGTCTACGCCGCAGCGGCCAAGCGCTGATGCTCAGCGACGGCGCGCTCTGGGTAGGCCCAAGGGCTTGAGCACGCCGACAAACGGGCGTTGACCGAGGGTGCAAGTGCGCGGCTGTTTGAGTCGGCGTTTTCGACCCACCGGGTCGAGCCGACGAGTTCCGCGCACGCCTCGGGCTGCGTTCGTTTGACGGGTAGCCTCGAAGAGGCCGTGCGATGCACCGCCGGGTCTACCCGGAGTGCGACGGCGCCACGCAAGAACCCAAGAACGCCACCAAAAAAACGGCCACCCAAAGGCAGCCGTCTTTCTACCCCTCAGGAACGTTGGTCAACTTAACTTATAAAACCTGGCCAACTATTCCCGAAACCAACACAAACATCAAGTATCAATATTCCCCGCCTGCAACGCATGCGACTCAATGAACTCGCGGCGTGGCTCGACATGGTCACCCATCAGGGTTGTGAAAATCTCGTCGGCCGCAATCGCGTCATCGATCTGCACGCGCCACAAACGGCGCACCTTCGGATCCATCGTCGTTTCCCACAACTGCTGTGGATTCATCTCACCCAGACCCTTATAGCGCTGCTTGCTGACCGAGCGCTCGGCTTCAGCACGCAACCACTGGACCGCCTCGCGGAAGTCAGCGACATACTTCTCTTTGCGTTTCTCGCCCTCGCCGCGCACCACCATCGCACCACGGCCCATCAGGCCCACAAATGTCTTGGCTGCCTTCGACAACACCGCATAGTCGGCGCCGCGAACAAAGGTGCGATCGAATACCGATACCCGCACGTTCCCGTGATGCATGCGTCGGACCACCAGGCGCCACGTTCCGTCTTCCTCGGGCAGGTCGGCCGTTACCGTCACGCTGCCGGGCAGTGCCGGGTTTTCAATGGCGGCCTGCAATTGGGCTGCAGACGCTTCAGCAGACGCCTGATCATCAAGATTGATAGAAACGCCTTCGGCCATAGCGGACAGCGCCTCAACATCGACGGTGCGACTTAAACGATTGATCACCGCATCGGCCAGTATGTACTGTCGCATCAACTCGGCCAAGGTATCCCCCGTCAACGGTGCAGCCCCTTCCGATGGGATCACTTGCGTATCTTTCAGCGCCAGTTCCATCATGTACTGCGCCTCTTCCTGAGCGTCTTTCAAGTACCGCTCGTCACGCCCCTGCTTCACCTTGTACAGCGGCGGCTGCGCAATGTACACATACCCGTGCTCGATCAGCGCCGGCATCTGACGATAGAACAACGTGAGCAACAGCGTACGGATGTGCGCACCGTCAACGTCCGCGTCAGTCATGATGATGATGCGGTGGTAACGTAATTTTTCGATGTTGAAATCAGGCCCGATGCTGGTGCCCAGAGCCGTGATCAATGTGGTGATGGCTTCACTGGCAATCAGGCGATCGAAGCGGGCTTTTTCAACGTTCAGGACCTTGCCGCGCAATGGCAAAATGGCCTGGAATTTACGGTCACGACCCTGCTTGGCCGAGCCCCCCGCCGAGTCTCCCTCGACAATGTAAATTTCGCTCAGCGCCGGATCTTTTTCCTGGCAGTCAGCCAGC
>CAYTSJ010000193.1:0-4789 GCA_964440385.1 uncultured Pusillimonas sp.
AATCAGCTGGAATGCGGTACCAATGTGACGACCGTAGGCAGCAGCGGCCGCCTCTTGAGCCTCGGTTGCCCCGGCAACGATGGCGCCCACCTGGGTTGAAGCCTCGAACAATTTGGCGGTTTTGTAACGCACAACCTGAAGGTAGCGATCGAAAGAAACTTCGGGGTCGTGGACATTAAGCAACTGCAGCACTTCGCCTTCCGCGATGACGGTGGTGGCCTGTGAAAACACCTGCATGATCCGCATGGAATCGGCTTCGACCATCATTTCGAAAGAACGGGAATAGAGATAATCGCCCACCAGCACACTGGCTGCATTGCCAAAGACGGCATTGGCGGTACTGCGGCCACGACGTAAATCGGACTCATCAACCACATCGTCGTGCAAGAGCGTTGAGGTATGAATAAATTCGACCACGGCAGCCAGCAGATGATGCAATGTGCCGTTGTAACCCAGTGCACGCGCCACCATCAGCAACATGGCTGGACGCATGCGTTTGCCACCCGCCTGGATGATGTAATCGCCGACAGTACGAATCAGCACCACGTCTGAGTTAAGCCGATCGCGGATAACCGCGTCGACGGCTTTCATGTCTTGGGCGATGGGGGTAAACAGTTCAGCGATATTCAAGGTGGACCTGCGTTCAACAGAATCGGGGATGCTTTTGGCGTGGGCCTTGATTATACGATCAGCCTGCGTGACCCGCATGACACGCAAGAAAATTGGCGATAATGCGCGCTGATTTGCGATTCATACCGGAGAACTGCCGTGAGCACCCCTGACCTGACCCACTTGTTGGCACGCGCCGAACGTGTACTGGCCCAGCTTGAAGCCTGGCTGCCCCCGGCGCCGCCCCCAACCGACTGGAATGCCCACGCCTTCAGGTGGCGTAAAGACGGGGCACAGGGCTGGCTGGACAGCATCAGGCATATCGCGAGCATCCAGCCTGAAGACTTGCAGCACATCGAGCAACAAAAGGAAACCATTGACCGCAATACCCGTCATTTCCTGCAAGGCAAACCAGCCAACAATGTTCTGATGACCGGTGCGCGGGGCACGGGCAAAAGTTCTCTGGTCAAAGCCATGCTGGCCACTTACGCCGACCAGGGGCTGCGTCTGATTGAGGTCGACAAGGCCCATCTGGGCGACCTTGGGACCATCGTGGACAAGGTCAGCGAGCGGCCGGAAAAATTCATTATCTTCTGCGATGACCTGTCTTTCGAGGAAGGTGAGGCCGGCTACAAAGCGTTGAAATCGGTATTGGACGGCTCCCTGAGCGCGACTGGTGAAAATGTCCTGATTTACGCGACATCAAACCGCCGCCACCTCATGCCGGAATACATGAGCGAGAATCTGGCAGCACAGCACCAGCCCGACGGTGAAGTGCACCCCGGCGAGACCGTTGAAGAAAAAGTCTCTTTGTCAGAACGATTCGGGATCTGGCTGTCTTTCCGCCCGTTCCGTCAAGATGACTATCTGGACATTGTTCACTACTGGCTCAAAGAACTGGGCTGCTCGCAGGCCGACATCGATGCCTGCCGCCTGGAGGCCTTGCAATGGGCACTGGGTCGCGGCTCACGGTCGGGCCGAGTCGCACGACAGTTTGCGCAGGACTGGGCCGCACGCCATGTCTAAACCCGAGATCTTTGTCGCTGCCGGGCTGATCCTGAAACCGGACGGCTCACTGCTGCTGGGGCAACGGCCTGCCGACAAACCCTGGCCGGGGTGGTGGGAATTGCCCGGTGGCAAGATCGAACCTGGCGAAACCGTGCTGGAAGCCCTGGCCCGCGAGCTCAAGGAAGAAATCGACATTGACGTGACAGAAGCGCGTCACTGGGTCCACTATGTGCATGAATATCCCAAAAATATTGTTCATCTGACTTTTTGCAAGGTGACGGGCTGGAACGGGACGCCGCGTGGTCTTGAGAACCAGCAGCTGGCCTGGGTTGACCCAACCGGGGTCATTCAGGTCGGCCCCTTGCTGCCCGCCACTGAACCGCCACTGCGTTGGCTACGTTTACCGGAACGCTATTTGCTGACGTCAATCAACTGCCGTGAGAACCTGGCCCCCTTCCTGCAACAGCTGGCCTTGGCCGCAAAAGCAGGCGTGGGTATGGTGCAGTTTCGCGAGGCTGAATGGGCGGCACGAACCGGTCAAGAGAACGCGCTGAAAGAGGCTTTCCAGGCGGTACTCGCCACATGCCGTGAACATGGACTGATCTGCCTGGTCAACAGCGCTCACCCGACGCACTGGTGGACGCAGGCGGATGGCGTTCAGGTTCGCACGCAAGATCTGGCAAGCATTGACCGGTCAGAACTCAAAGGCAAATGGTTTGGCGCCTCGGTACATTCGGCAGACGATCTGGCATTGGCTCGAACCGCAGGGGCTGACTTTGCTGTGCTGGGTCATGTCCTGCCAACACCATCGCATCCAGGTCAGGCTGCTTTAGGGTGGGACGCGTTCGAATCACTGGCCCGACACGCCGGAATGCCGGTTTACGCCATCGGTGGACAATCTGAAACTACGTTCAAGCAAGCGCAACTGAGCGGCGCACACGGCATTGCCGCCATCAGGGGGCTAATGCCTTGAGGCTTTAAAGCCGCCAGATCATCAGGAGTTATGATCCCCAAAGCAAGAGGATAAAGCATGAGCCTGAACGTTAATCATTTACGACGCACCGCCGACACGCTGGAACAGGCCGTGCACGCACTGCGCGAGGTCGCAGACCCTGAAAGCGTAAGCTATGACCTGTTTCGCAACGCTGCCATCAAAAGCTTCGAGCTTTCTCTGGAAACATCCGGCAAATTGCTACGCAAAGCACTAAAACTCTATGAAGGCAATCCGCGTGAAGCCGACCGGCTGGTCTTCAATGATGTGCTTCGCCACGCGGGCAAACATGGGCTGCTGGATCGTGCCGGCGTAGAGCGCTGGCTTGCTTACAGAGCCAATCGCAACACAACGGCCCATGATTACGGCGCAGGCTTTGCCAATGACACCCTGAAAATTCTTCCCGCCTACCTGAAAGATGTTCGGGAATTGGCAGAACGATTACAAGCGTTATTTGATGCCCAGCATTGACTTATCCCGGCTGGATTTACCGGCAAAAGACCTGATTTTGCTGCAAGCGCTCTTGCGCCAGCATGTGCCTGACGCTCAGGTTTGGGCCTACGGCAGCCGCGTCAGTGGTGGCGCCCACGAGTGCAGCGATCTTGACCTGGTATTACGTATACCCGGCAACTTGTCAGAACGAGTCAGCGGCATGATGGCCCTAAAAGAGGCTGTGCAAGACAGCGCCTTGCCCATACTGGTGGATATACACGACTGGGCGCAGTTACCCACTGACTTCCACCACGCCATAGAGCATGCTTACATCGAACTGCAAGCTGGCACAGCGCAGGGTTAGTCAGCCTGACTGACAGGCTGCCAGCCACCCCCAAGGGCCGTCATCAGCTGCACACCGGCAATCAGACGATCTGCGCCAAGCCTGATGGCTTCGCGCTCGGCATTCAAGGTTGAAGTTTCAACCTGAACCACACTTAAATAATCAATCAGGCCCGCATCGTATTGATTACGTGTCAAACGTAAAGACTCACGGGCAGAGGCCAGCGCACGCCCCTGGGTAGTTTGCTCTTGCTCTAGACTGGCCAAGGCGACCAGATAATCTTCAACCTCCTGCAACGCCGTCAAAACGGTTTGACGCCATGCGGCTGTTTCAGCCTCGTAACGCGCACGGGCCTGATCGACACGGGCACTGCGTGCACCCCCGTCAAATAGCGTCATGGCCAGTGCCGGCCCCACCGACCAGAAACTGAACGGTGCTGTGAGCCATTGTGCCCATTGGCCACTGCGAAAGCCTCCTTGCGCGGACAAGGTCAAGTCGGGGAACCAGGCGGCCTGCGCCACCCCGATTTCGGCATTGGCCGCCGCCATACGACGCTCTGCAGCCACGATATCGGGCCGGCGTTCGAGAATCTGCGAAGGCAAGCCAGCCGGGATAGCGGGCACATCAACCATGATGCGGGCTTCTTCCAGACGAAACTGCGAAGGCGCTTTACCCAGCAACACGGCCAGGGCATTTTCAAGCTGGGCACGTTGACGTTGCAGCGCCAGCCTTTGCGTCTGTGCATTTTCAAGCTGCACTTGCGCTGACGAAACATCCAGCCGGGACACCATGCCTGCCGCGAAACGATTGCGCGTAATTTGCAGCGAACGTTCGTAAGCAGCGACCGTCTGGTCAAGCAGGCGCCGCTCGGCATCATTGGCGCGGGTCTGAAAATAAGTTTGGGCCAGTACCGACTGGACACTCAGGCGAGTCGCCGCCAGATCGGCTTCAGACGCAGCAACCTGCGCACTATCGGCTTCGACACCGCGCCGGATTCGACCCCAGACGTCGGCTTCCCAGCTAACATTGCCGCTCAGGCTGTACTCGCGCTTGGGCTCGGCCTGGCCTGAACGAGACCGCGTCACGTCCGCCCCCGCGGTCACCAAAGGAAAAAACTCTGACCGCGTGGCCGTTAAAACGGCTTGAGCCTGGCGATACTGCGCCTCAACCTGAGCAATGGTCTGATTCGATACCAGCACCTCTTGCATCAAGCCATCAAGGACCGGGTCGTTGAACAAGCGCCACCACTCTGCCTGGAGCGCCCCCTCGGTATGTCGAACCTGGGTCCAGCCCTGAGTCTGGCGATACCCCGTACCGACATCCATGACGGGACGCTGGTAATCGGGCCCTACGGCACAGCCTGCCAGTGCCAGCAACAGCACCGTCAAACCGACTGAACGAAATCC
>CAYTSJ010000194.1:0-4789 GCA_964440385.1 uncultured Pusillimonas sp.
GCACCCAACATTCATTTTTCGTGGACAGACGTGCTGGACTTGCAACGCAGTCAACCAGTTCTCTTTGCCTCGAATCAAAATATCATTCGCAACGAAGGAGCCGACATGGGCACTGGTCAAAAACTCTGGAAACGCGCCAAAGGTGTGATACCGGGCGGCAACATGCTGCTGTCCAAGCGGGCAGAAATGTTCTTGCCCGAGCAGTGGCCAGCCTATTTCAGCAAGGCCAAGGGCTGCCAAGTGTGGGACATGGATGGCAAGCAATACAACGATATGTCCATCATGGGTGTTGGCACCAACATTCTGGGTTATGGCCACGCAGAGGTGGATGCCGCCGTGCAGCAAACTGTGGCTGCGGGCAATATGTCCACATTCAATTGCCCGGAAGAGGTTTATCTGGCCGAAAAGCTGGTGGAACTGCACCCTTGGGCCGATATGGCTCGCCTGGCCCGCTCAGGCGGTGAGGCCAACGCCATGGCCATTCGCATCGCACGCGCCGCCTCAGGGCGCGACAAAGTTGCTGTTTGCGGTTACCACGGCTGGCACGACTGGTACTTGTCGGCCAATTTGGGTGACGATGAAAACTTGGCGGGCCACTTGCTGCCGGGCTTGGACCCCAAAGGTGTTCCTCAAAACCTAAGGGGCACCGTTTTCCCGTTCAACTACAACAACTATGCCGAGCTGGAAAACCTCGTCAACACCCATGACATTGGTGTGATCAAAATGGAAGTGGTGCGCAACAAGGGGCCGGAAGACAACTTCCTGCACAAGGTGCGCAGGCTGGCCACAGACCGGGGAATAGTACTGATTTTTGACGAATGCACCTCGGGCTTCCGCCAGACCTTTGGCGGCTTGCACAAAATGTATGGCGTAGAGCCTGATATGGCCATGTTTGGCAAGGCGCTGGGCAATGGCTATGCCATCACCGCCACCATTGGCCGCCGCGAAATCATGGAGGCGGCGCAGTCCACCTTCATCAGCAGCACCTTCTGGACGGAGCGCATTGGCCCGACTGCCGCAATCAAAACGCTGGAGGTGATGGAACGTACAAAGTCGTGGGACACCATTACCCAAACGGGCTTGAATATCCGTGAGCGTTGGCAGCAATTGGCCGAAAAACACGGCCTGCAGATTGACCACTGGGGCCTGCCCGCACTGACCGGCTACACCTTCAAGAGCAAGAACGCACTGGCCTACAAAACCCTAATCACGCAGGAAATGCTGGCTAAAGGCTATCTGGCGGGCAACAGCGTGTATGTGAGCACCGAGCACACGCCAGCGGTGCTTGATGGATACTTTGCCGAGCTGGACCCGATCTTCGCCACCATTAAGGAATGCGAAGAAGGCCGCGATGTGATGAGCCTGCTCAAAGGCCCGGTATGTCATGGCGGCTTCAAAAGGCTGAACTAAAGCAGGCGGCCGGACAAAGCATGTACATCGCCTTTCGCGCTGATGCTTCGCTGCAAATCGGCACGGGCCACGTTATGCGTTGCCTCACGCTGGCCGACGCGCTGTGCGAGCGCGGCGCGCATTGCAGCTTTGTCTGCCGCCCGCACCAAGGGCACTTGTTGGAATTGATTGCACAGCGCGGCCACCAGCCCTTGGCCTTGCCTGCGCTGGAAGATGGCCGCAATCTCAACCTAAATGGTACAGCTCACGCTCACTGGCTGCGCACAGACTGGGTCACAGACGCACAAGACACACAACAGGTGTTGCGTTCCCACATGGACAGTGCGCCTTTGGATTGGTTGGTGGTTGACCATTATGCGCTGGATGCACGCTGGGAAGAAGCCTTGCGCCCACAAGCCCGTCGCATCATGGTCATTGACGACCTGGCCGACCGGCCCCACGCTTGCGATTTGTTGCTGGATCAAAACCTGGGCCGTAAGGCAGAGCACTATGGCGGTTTCCTCAAAGGCAAACCCACCACGTTGATTGGCCCCCGGTACGCCCTGCTTCGCCCCGATTTTGCAGCACTGCGCCCGCGAAGCCTGGCTCGTCGCCAAAGCAACCCGCAACTGCGCCGCCTGCTCATTACAATGGGTGGGGTAGACAAAGACAACGCCACAGGGCAAGTACTGGCCGCACTCCACGCCTGCACATTGCCTGCGGACTTGCACATCACCGTCGTCATGGGGCCGCATGCGCCTTGGCTTGCGCAAGTGCAAGGGCAAGTAGCGCAAATGCCTTGGTTCACTGAGATATTGGTGGGCGTGAACCACATGGCCCAGCTCATAGCCAAGAGCGACTTGGCCATTGGCGCGGCAGGTAGTACGTCTTGGGAGCGTTGTTGTTTGGGCTTGCCGACCATTCAAATTGTACTGGCTCAAAACCAGGAGTCCATTGCACGTGCCCTGAGCAAAGAGGGCGCGGCTGTGATGTTGCATGGTCAGGCAATAGTGCAGAAATTACCAACAATTATCAACACAATCGCGAGCCCGGATCGGTTGCGCACCATCTCGACGGCATCGAGCGCCATAACGCAGGGCAATGGTACCGCTTTTGTGTCTGACTACATGAAATAGCCACATGAAAATCACGCTCTTATGCAGTGACCCACAGCATCCTGTGAATGCATACATTCAGCCTTGGGCATTGGCACAAGTGGGTATGCACGAGGTCGAGATCGTCCAGAAGAAAGCCCAGCTCCAGGGCGGAGATTTTTTGTTTTTGATTTCCTGTTCGGAAATCATCACCGCCAGCGATAGAGCGCCATACAAAGCTTGTCTGGTGCTACACGCTAGCGATTTACCCAAGGGCAGAGGCTGGAGCCCGCACATTTGGGAGTTGGTTCAAGGAGCAGAGGCCATTACCTTGTCCATGCTCGAAGCAGAAGACAAAGTAGATAGTGGGCGAATCTGGCGTAAGACGCGCATTGTTGTACCTAAGGATGCCCTGTGGGACGAGATCAACCACCTGTTGTTCGCTGCCGAAGTAGAGATGATGGACTACGCCGTTCAAAACTACGGGCAGGTGCAGCCCCATGTGCAATCGGACACCGATCAAGCTACTTACTTCCCAAAGCGTACACCGTTGGACAGCCGGGTCGACGCCAACAAAAGTATTGCCGAACAGTTTGACTTGATTCGGGTTTGCGACCCGAACCGCTTTCCCGCCTACTTTGAACACCTTGGTCAACGTTATATCTTGAAGCTGGAGAAATGCAATGAATAATGAAATCAGCATTGCGGGCAGAAAAATTGGACCGATTCATTCTCCCTATGTGATCGCTGAAATGTCGGCCAACCACAACGGCAACATCGGAACTGCGTTCCGCATCATCGAAGAAGCCAAAAAGGCAGGTGCAGATGCAATCAAAATGCAAACCTACACAGCGGACACGCTGACGCTGAATTGTGATTTGCCGGACTTTCAGATCAACGATGGGCTCTGGGCTGGGCGGACTCTGTACGAGTTGTACGAGTGGGCGCATACACCTTGGGATTGGCACAAACCCTTGTTTGACCGGGCACGGGAATTGGGCATCACCATCTTCAGTTCGCCCTTTGACAACACCTCCATTGATTTGCTGGAAGACCTGAACGCACCAGCGTACAAGATTGCGTCGTTCGAGGCGGTGGACCTGCTCTTGATCAAGTACGCAGCGAGCACGGGCAAGCCGATGATCATTTCTACTGGTATGGCCGATGCAGAAGAAATTGCCGAAGCCATTGAAGCCGCCCGAGAAGGCGGCTGCAAAGAGTTGGCCGTGTTGCATTGCGTGAGCGGTTACCCCGCACCCGCAGAAGACTACAACCTGCGCACTATTCCCGACATGATCGAGCGTTTTGGTTTGGTTACAGGTTTGTCTGACCACACACTGGACAACACCACCGCCATTGCCAGCGTGGCGTTGGGAGCGAGCATCATTGAAAAGCACTTCACCCTGGACCGCAGTGGTGACGGGCCGGACGACAGTTTTAGCTTAGAGCCAGCAGAGCTGGCCGCCTTGTGCCAAGGTGCCAAGACAGCCTGGTCTGCACTGGGCCGCGTGGACTACGGCCACAAGTCGAGTGAGCAGGGCAACGTTAAATTTCGACGCTCGCTTTACTTTGTGAAAGACATGAAGGCTGGTGATGTGATTGACCAGGATTGTTTGCGTAGCGTGCGCCCTGGCTTTGGCCTTGCACCACGCTATTTAAATCAGTTGATCGGTCGCAAGGTTCGTTCGGATGTGCGCTTTGCTACGCCTGTCCGATGGGAAATGGTTGAATAGTGCGCCTAGGGCATTAAATGCGAATTGGATTTGTGTCGATTTACTCGTGGCGTCCTCACGTAGAGCACTTGCATTACCTTGCAACACTGGTAAGACTGGCTGGGCATGATGCCGAATTTCTTACCTGTGATGGCGATTTACCGACCTGCTATACGCGGGAGTTGCGCAGCGTCCGTCCGGGATGGCAAGAATGCTTGATGTGTAAGGTTGGGGGTCTGCGTTCCTACGAAAACAGGAATGTGTCAACTATCGGGGAGTTTGCACGTTCAACGGCTTTTTCGCATCTGCCGAAGGAGTCGACAACTTGGGGTCTTTCAAGTGCAAGCAGTCTTGGCCGATTCGAGTCGGAAGCGGACTTTTCCAGTCAGGCATTCCATGCGCTCGCAGATCGTTTGCAGCCCGTTGTAGCTAAGGCCTATGGCGCTGCATGCAACTGGATTGCAAACCGTCGTCTGGATGCCATAGTGGTGTTCAACGGGCGGATGGATGCGACTCGAGCGATCTTGGAAGCGGCAACTAGTAATGGGATTCCATTTGCATCGCTGGAGCGGACTTGGTTCGGCGACGGCTTGC
>CAYTSJ010000195.1:0-4785 GCA_964440385.1 uncultured Pusillimonas sp.
GTTTCCAGCGCTCGCGGGGCAACTGATCTTGAGCGTATCAACGATGTGGTTGGCTTGCCTCAGGTGCAAGGCCCATTGTTGTGTGGCGCAGCCTATCAGGGGCGCATCGTTTGCTTCGATGTTGCTCAGGGTGGTGTTCCTGTCTGGGAACAGCCTTTTTCAACCACAACGGGTGTCACTACTGACAGCAGCCAGCTTTATGGTGCCGGAACCCGTGACGCTGTCTTTGCCTATGCGCTGGTTGATGGTGAGATGCGTTGGCGTCAAGATGGATTGCGTAACCGCAAGCTGTCAGCGCCTGCCGTAGTCCCTCAGGCTGTTGCTTTTGGTGATTACGATGGCTTTGTGCATTTCCTGTCACGTTCCGATGGTCGATTGCTGGGCCGGGTTCAAACCGGTGGCGGTGCGATTATTTCCCCCTTGGTTGCAACGCCTCAAGGTGTTCTGGTGCAGACCGGCAGTGGCAACCTGGTTTTAGTGGGTGTCAATTGAATAAAATTTCTTACAAGCCCGTTGTGGCATTGGTTGGGCGAGCGAACGTCGGTAAGTCGACATTGTTCAATCGTCTGACGCGCTCACGGGCGGCGCTTGTTGCTGATTTCTCGGGCTTGACCCGAGATCGGCATTACGGCGAGGGTCGTGTTGGCAATCATCCTTTTCTGGCTGTTGATACCGGAGGTTTCGAGCCGGTCGCCAAAGAAGGGATTGTTGCTGAAATGGCCCGTCAAACCCAGCAAGCGATTGCTGAAGCGGATGTCGTGATTTTTCTGGTTGACGCGCGTGCGGGTGTGAATGCGCACGACCACGAAATCGCGCGTTTGCTGCGTCGAACCGGCCAGCGTGTATTTTTGGCGGTCAACAAGGCCGAAGGTATGCGTAATAGCGCGGCCATGGCCGAGTTTCATGAACTGGGGCTGGGTGAGCCTTACCCCATCTCTGCGTCTCATGGCGATGGCGTTGTCGACCTGATCGATCATGCTTTGTCTTTTCTTGACGATGTCGATGTTGTTGACGCCGAAGAAGATGATTTCGTTGTCGATGACACCGAACCCGTTTTGCAGGCTGATGCAGCAGAAGACCGCGATGATATTAACGATGGAAAATCAGCTAAAGACACGGTAAATCACCGTATCAAGCTGGCGATTGTAGGTCGTCCCAATGTTGGCAAGTCAACCCTCATCAATACCTTGCTTGGCGAAGAGCGCGTTATTGCTTTCGACATGCCAGGCACGACGCGGGACGCCATCGAAATCGATTTTGAACACGACGGTGTGCCTTACACCCTGATCGATACCGCAGGTTTACGTCGTCGCGGCAAGGTTTTCGAGGCCATCGAGAAATTCTCTGTGATTAAAACCCTGCAGGCCATTGAAGCGTGTAATGTGGTTGTCCTGATGCTGGACGCCCATGCCGAGATTTCTGATCAAGACGCACATATTGCCGGTTTTGTGGTTGAAACCGGTCGCGCCCTGGTGGTTGCGATCAACAAATGGGATGGCTTGAACGCCGAAGACCGTGACCGCATCAAGCATGAATTCGAGCGCAAAATGCGATTCTTGTCGTTTGCCAAAATGCATACCATTTCGGCCCTTAAAAACAAGGGCATTCAACCGCTCATCAAATCTATCCGGTCCGCACATCAGGCTGCGTTCTCGCGGTTGTCAACACCCAAACTGACGCGTGTTCTGGTTGCCGCGGTCGAGCAACAACAGCCGCCGCGAAAGGGTATTTTTCGTCCCAAGATGCGTTATGCGCACCAAGGCGGGCAAAATCCGCCGCTCATTATTATTCATGGTAATGCGCTTGATGCCATTCCTGAGTCGTATCGCCGCTACCTTGAAGCACGCTTCCGCTCAGCTTTCAAACTTGAAGGGACGCCGCTGCGCATTGAGTTCAAGTCGTCAACTAATCCGTATATACAGAAGGGGGCCTGATTGAGCCGTTTCTGGAGTGATCATGTTGCAGGTCTGGCACCTTATGTTCCAGGCGAGCAGCCCAAGATTCTTGATTTACTGAAGCTTAATACCAACGAGCATCCATGGGGTCCTTCGCCATTGGCGATCAAGGCGATGCGTGACGCTGTTGACGATCGCCTCAGGCTGTATCCCGACCCTGAATCCAGCGCGCTGTGCGAAACTTTGGCGGCTTATCACGGGGTTACTGCGCGGCAAGTATTTGTGGGTAACGGTTCCGATGAAGTGCTGGCGCATGTGTTTAACGGCTTGTTCCGGCATGCAGGTCGGCCTTTATTAATGCCCGACATTACTTACAGTTTTTACAAGACCTATTGTCGTTTGTTTGACATTCCCGTTGATTTGCAGCCCTTGGCTGATGACTTTTCCATCAAGGTTTCAGATTACACGCGGTCTCGTGATGTCAAGCCAGCAGGCATTATTTTTGCGAACCCCAACGCGCCAACCGGGGTTGCGCTTGGCCTGTCGCAAATTCAGGACATTGCCCGGTCTAATCCCGATATTGCGGTCATTGTCGATGAGGCTTACGTTGATTTCGGCGCCCGTTCTGCAGTCAGTCTAGTTGCCGAACACCACAATATTGCGGTTATCCATACATTCTCGAAGTCGCGTTCTTTGGCAGGTTTGCGGGTGGGTTATGCCATCGGCAGCGAAGAAATTATTCAGGCGCTGGTGCGGGTTAAAGACAGTTTCAACTCGTACCCCATCGATTCTGTTGCCCAAGCCGGTGCCATTGCCTCGGTGCTTGATCAAGATTACTTCCGTCGCGCCTGTCAGGCCATCATCGATGCGCGTGAAACCCTGGTTACAGAACTGAAAGCATTGGGTTTTGAAGTCTTGCCCAGCCAGGCCAATTTTGTCTTTGCAAGGCATCCGGCGCACGATGCGGCCACCTTGGCCCAAGGCCTGCGTGAACAGCGGATCCTGATCCGTCATTTCAGTCAACCTCGCATCAATCAGCATCTGCGTATCACCGTAGGCACGCCTCAAGATGGCCAGCGTTTATGTCAGGTGCTGGCAACGCTGGTTTAGAGTGTGCACTGTTGCAGTTTTTTGTCAGTCAGACGTGGCGTAGTACGGGGAAACCCTGTAAAGTAGCTTTTTGCAGTTTTTATCCAGAACAACATAATTGGAGTTAAACCAATGAGCAACAAAGGGCAAACATTACAAGACCCGTTTTTGAACGCGTTGCGTAAAGAGCACGTTCCTGTGTCCATTTACTTGGTCAATGGTATCAAGTTACAAGGTCAGGTCGAGTCGTTCGATCAGTACGTCGTACTGCTGCGCAATACCGTCACTCAAATGGTTTACAAGCATGCCATTTCAACGGTTGTTCCTGCGCGTCCGGTAAATCTTCAGCTCGATGATTCTTCAGCTGACTGATCTTCCGCACGGTTTTGAATTTACGCTGCCCGTCGCGCTTTGTGCGCTGGCGGGCAGTTCGTTTTTTGTGGATCAATGAAAGCATTAGTTATCAGCGTTGACCTGGGTAATCCAGATTTTCAGGCGCATTCCAGCGAGTTCATCATGCTGGCAGAAGGCGCTGGCGCCCAGATTGTCGGCCATTTGGTGGCGCGTCGTCAGCGACCGGATGCTGCCTACTTTATTGGCAAGGGCAAACTTGAAGAAGCCAAACTGATTGCCGAAGAGCAGGGTGCTGATATCATCTTGTTCGATCAGCCCTTGTCACCGGCGCAGCAACGTAACCTTGAACGACAGCTGAATCTACGGGTCGTTGACCGGGTTGCACTTATTCTTGATATTTTTGCATTGCGGGCCAAAAGTCACGAAGGCAAACTGCAGGTTGAACTGGCGCAGTTGCAACATTTATCAACACGCCTGACCCGTCTCTGGACTCACCTTGAGCGCCAGCGTGGCGGTATTGGTATGCGCGGGCCCGGCGAGTCACAGCTTGAAATGGACCGTCGCATGATCGGTGCCAAAGTGCGTTTGTTACGAGAGCGTCTCGACAAAGCCCAGCGCCAGCGCACAACGCAGCGCCGTTCCCGCATGCGAGGCGGTACCCTGTCCGTGTCTTTGGTGGGTTATACCAATGCCGGTAAATCAACCTTGTTCAACGCACTGACCCGGGCGAGCGCCTATGCGGCCGACCAGCTTTTTGCAACTCTGGACACCACGACACGAAAACTCTGGATTGAAGGGGCAGGGCAGGTGGTCATTTCAGACACCGTAGGCTTTATTCGTGATTTGCCCCCCACCCTGATTGCGGCTTTCCGGGCAACGCTGGAAGAAACCATTCAAGCTGATTTATTGCTGCATGTAGTTGATGCAGCAAGTCCGCAACGTGATGAACAGATCCTTGAGGTTCACAAGGTGCTCGATGATATTGGTGCGGGTGATATTCCCCGCATTCTGGTCTATAACAAAATAGACGAGGCCGGTTACGAGCCGCGGGTTGAGCGTGACGAACATGGTACCATTGTGCGCGTATTCGTTAGCGCTCTGACACGGGCAGGCCTTGATGGCTTGCGTCAGGCTATTGTTGAATCAGGTCAAGTTGCAGGAAATAATGCGTTTAATGTCGAAAATATTTAACTTGAATGATCCCGGCTGGGGTCGTGGCAAAGGGGGCTCAGAGCCGCCACGTCAACCCGATAACAACCAGGGTAACAACAACGGGGGTCCACCTGACCTCGACGAGGTTTGGCGCGATTTCAATAATCGCGTAGGGTCTTTGTTCGGTCGTAAAGGTCGCCGTGGCGGTGGCTTTGATGGCGGCGGCAGTGGTCGTTCACCGGTTCAGCTGCCCAAAGGTTCGCCCAAAATGCTCGTTGGTGGCGTGGTGGTGGTG
>CAYTSJ010000196.1:0-4764 GCA_964440385.1 uncultured Pusillimonas sp.
CAGCTTATGCGGGATCTCATGAGCGAAAAAAGAGCCCCGAAAATCATCGTGCTCGAAAACGTCTATGGTGTACTGACCTCAAACAACGGCGAGGACTTCGCGGCTATTGGGTCTGTATTTGCCGACGCAGGCTATCGCTTCGGCGCACTGGTGATTGATGCACTTCATTTTGTCCCTCAATCCCGCCCTCGCGTATTCGTTGTTGGGGTAATGACAGATGAAGCCATCCCTCCGACGTTGATATCTCAGCAGCCCGTTGACCCGTGGCATCCTCAGCGTATGCTGACAGCCTTCAGGGGACTATCACCTGATGCCCAAAAACTCTGGGTTTGGTGGAACCTGCCTATTCCGCCAAAAAAAGCAAGCCGCTTCACGGAACTGATCGAGGATCACCCCGAAGGCGTCAACTGGGACAGTGCAGAAAAAACAAAACAACTGCTAAACATGATGAGCCCAACCAACCTTGCCAAGGTTCAAGTGGCGCAAGCTCTGGGAAAGCGCATAGTTGGCGGCCTATACAAACGCACTCGCCTTGACGAACACGGCAATAAAGTGCAGCGCGCTGAAGTCCGGTTCGATGAAATCGCCGGTTGCCTACGCACTCCTGCAGGTGGATCAAGCCGCCAGATTATCCTTGTCGTCGAAGGAAACAAAATTCGATCGCGTTTATTGTCTCCGCGTGAGGCAGCTCGGCTAATGGGTATAGATGACTCCTATCGACTCCCGAACAATTATAATGCTGCCTACCATGTAGCAGGCGATGGCGTAGTCGTCCCCGTCGTACGACACTTGGCACAGCATATCTTTGAACCGCTTCTGTGCCAGTCGAACAGTAGTGGACTCGTACCAAGATATCAGACTGCATAAACTTGTTGTGCCAACAAGTTACGAGCATCAATCTGCACCGTTATCTTCTTCCGTCTCATCCTCGGCTAGCCCGAGTAGCGTCCGGTGATATTTTTGAAGCCGTTCAAAATGGGCATCCATGGCTCGCGCGATTTGTGGCGAATTCTTGACGGCAAGAAAATGCCCTACGATCTGGGCGTATTGGCCAGCTTGGCGAGGAAGTCGCTGTGTTGCGTCCTGACGCGCACGGATCTCATCATCGGACATAACTTGAACAACTTGCGCAGGATCTGGCACAGGCCCGAAGTTTCCAATAGGCGGAACAGTTCCGTTCATGAGTTGTGACCGTGAATGAAAAGCATGAAATAGCTGCGCCTCAAGAGCGTTGATCATATCCGATGATTCTGCTGGATATGCCCAGACGTATGCTATTTCCCAGACATCAATTTGTCGGTTCGCAATAATGTCCGAGCGAGCAGACGTGAGATGCCTAGCGACTCGACTGCGAATGCCATCTTTAGATTGACCAACGTAAATTGGCGTATTGTCCAGATCGCAAAGCGCATAAACACCAATGCTTGTAGTTAGCGTTCTGACCGCTCGTTTCCTGAATACAAAGTCTGTCATAGCTGTTGTCTTCAACTCTTGTTCTTACCACGCATTAGATCGTCCAAGCAGTAACATGATAGCCTGCGCTAAGCGATCCGCAAATTCATCTATGCAAGCCTATCGCATGGGCTAAAGCTTAACGGGCATGACCGCTTCCTTGCGGGATAGCGTTGAAAGAGCAAGGCCAGCACAACCATCCACCGCCTGACATTACTACTGACGCTTCCCGATCTGATCCCCGATCACGCCGCCAATCGCGGCACCGCCAACCGTCCCCAGCACGCTGCCCCCCGTAATCGCAGCCCCGGCCACACCCCCCAGACCGGCCCCGCTCACGGCTCCCTTCTGGCGACTGGTCATTGAATCCCAGGTTGAACACCCGACTGCAGACACTGAAACAAGCGTTACGGCCACACATTTAGTCAACGTGGAAAACATCATAAAAAAAACTCCTGAATAAAGCAGCATCAAGCTCTGCAACATCCTCAGGATGCCAAGTTTCGCGCACAAAAACTGTGAACAGCGGCAAACGTTGTATCAAATGACAAACCCATAAAAAGAACTACGGCGTCCAAAACCCAAGTTGTAACAGCCAAAATAAAACAGCCCGCGCTGTCAGTCAGACAGCGCGGGCTGTTCAGTTTGTAACATCTTACTTGAGGGCTTTGTAGCGAATGCGCTTCGGTTTGGCACCCTCTTCGCCCAGACGACGTTTTTTGTCAGCTTCGTATTCCTGATAGTTACCATCAAAGAACACCACCTGCGAATCGCCCTCAAACGCCAGAATATGCGTTGCAATCCGGTCAAGGAACCACCGGTCGTGGCTGATGACCAGCACAGTACCGGCAAACTCAAGCAGCGCATCTTCCAGTGCGCGCAAGGTTTCAACGTCAAGGTCATTCGACGGTTCGTCGAGCATCAACACGTTGCCGCCGGCAATCAGGGTCTTGGCCAGATGGAAACGGCCTCGCTCACCGCCCGACAAGTTACCCACCAGCTTGTTCTGGTCACTGCCCTTGAAGTTGAAGCGCCCCAGATACGCCCGTGACGACATCTCAAACTTGCCCACCGTCAGCAAATCGGCGCCATCAGACATGGCGTCAAAGACTGTTTTATCGTTGGCCAAGGCATCGCGCGACTGGTCAACGTGTGAAATCTTGACCGTTTGGCCGATCTTGACCGAACCCGAATCGGGCTGCTCGGTGCCTGCAATCATGCGGAACAGTGTCGACTTACCGGCACCGTTGGGGCCGATAATCCCGACAATCGCGCCAGGGGGGATCTTGAAACTGAGATTGTCGATCAGCAGACGGTCGCCAAAGGCCTTGCTGACGCCGTCAAATTCAATGACTTCATTACCCAGACGATCGGCCACAGGAATGAAAATTTCAGAGGTTTCGTTGCGCTTCTGGTATTCGTGCGACGACAGTTCTTCAAAGCGGGCCAAACGGGCCTTGGCCTTGGCTTGGCGGCCTTTCGGGTTCTGACGCACCCACTCAAGCTCTTTCTTGATCGTACGCTGACGGGCCGATTCAGAAGCCTCTTCCTGCTTGAGGCGATTGTCTTTTTGCTCGAGCCACGAGCTGTAGTTACCCTTCCAGGGAATGCCATGACCACGGTCGAGCTCAAGAATCCATTCGGCCGCATTGTCCAGGAAGTAACGATCGTGGGTGACGGCCACCACCGTGCCGGGGAACTTGCGCAGGAACACTTCAAGCCATTCAACACTTTCAGCATCAAGGTGGTTGGTTGGTTCGTCAAGCAACAGCATGTCGGGCTTGGACAACAACAAACGGCACAATGCCACGCGACGCTTTTCACCGCCCGACAACTTGCCGACAATGGCATCCCAAGGGGGCAGACGCAGGGCATCTGCGGCAATTTCCATCTGGGTTTCAGTGTCGTCGGCACCGCTGGACGCGGCGGCAGCAATAATCGCTTCCAGCTCGGCTTGTTCAGCGGCCAACGCATCAAAGTCGGCGTCGGGTTCAGCGTAAGCGGCATACACCTCGTCAAGACGCTTGCGGGCTTCAAAAACCTCGCCCAACCCTTCTTCAACGGCCTGGCGCACAGTGGATTCAGGGTTCAACTGCGGCTCTTGCGGCAAGTAACCGATTTTGATGCCCGGCATGGGCACGGCTTCGCCTTCAATGTCTTTATCAACACCCGCCATGATCTTGAGCAGCGTTGACTTACCCGCTCCGTTCAAACCGAGCACGCCAATTTTGGCACCCGGGAAAAAAGACAGCGAGATATCACGCAGAATCTGGCGCTTTGGGGGGACGATCTTGCCCACGCGATTCATGGTGTAAACGTATTGAGCCATACTGAGAATGAACCCGTAAAAAATTGAGACAAAAGATGATTGTAGGACGTCTAGGGAAATAAAACTAAAATGGGGGTTTGACCTGCCTCACCCGGAACCATGACTGATACCACCCACGCCCCGCTGACATTCACCACCGAAGAGCTTGAACACCTCGGACGCACCGCCGACGCGCTCAGTGCCTACATTGGCAAACCAGTTCTGGCCGAAGTCATTGACGGCGAAGAAACCGGGTTTGAATGGGTGGTATTCGGTATTCCTCTCGACGTCGGCGACGACGCCGAAGACCACATTGTGGTGTCGATTGGTGGCCCCAATGCCCGTATCATCGGCAACAAAGGTGGCATGGATATTAAAAACGGCGAGATCTACGACTGCGAATATCTGTGGGCCATCCAGCTGTCAGATCTTGAAGGCGTACGCTTTATCAAGGTAGACCACGAAGGCGAAGAAGTTGCCTGGAGCGAAGACATCGCGGGCATCCTGCCATTTGATCTTACCGATCAAACCCTTGCTGACGAGGACGAGGATGATGAAGAAGATGACGATGAGGGTATCGAAAAGGACTTTGACGACGAAGACGACGAGGATGACCCTAACAACCCTTATTCGCCCCACCCTGCTCCGCCCATCCTCCATTAACCTTCCGATAACGGATGACGCCGCATCATGGCGCGGCATTCCCGGACCAGGCAGAGAGGCTTGAACCTGCACGTGTAGGCCGATGTTGTGGCCACAAAGTAAAAACCCGGCAATTAGCCGGGTTTTTACAAAAAAGCCGAAAGCATCACACTTTTTTGACTTTCTCGAGCATCTTGAATACGCCTTTTGGTGATTTGATGAACAAACGCTTGAACGCTTTGCCCAGGCAACGACGCTCGATGGTGTTGCGGCGATTACGCTTGACTTCTGCCATGCTGAATTCCTAGTAAAAGCGGGTCTTGAACTGTAATTAACCCATCATTCTACCGTAAACTCGGTAA
>CAYTSJ010000197.1:0-4763 GCA_964440385.1 uncultured Pusillimonas sp.
GATGGGCTGGGACGCCTTCGGCATGCCCGCCGAGAATGCCGCCATGAAGTCGCAAGTGCCCCCTGCAAAATGGACTTACGACAACATTGCCTACATGAAAAAACAAATGAAGGCGATGGGGCTGGCGATTGATTGGTCGCGCGAAATGTGTGCCTGCGACCCTGACTACTACAAATGGAACCAGTGGCTGTTCCTCAAGATGCTTGAAAAAGGCATTGCTTACCGAAAGACACAAACCGTGAACTGGGACCCTGTCGATCAAACGGTTCTGGCCAATGAACAAGTTATTGACGGCAAGGGGTGGCGTTCGGGCGCACTGGTTGAAAAACGCGAAATCCCCGGTTACTACCTGCGCATTACCGACTATGCAGAAGAGTTGCTGGATCAGGTAAAAAATGGCCTGCCCGGCTGGCCCGAGCGCGTTCGGCTGATGCAGGAAAACTGGATTGGTAAAAGCGAAGGTGTACGCTTTGCATTCGCCCATAACATCAAAGACGAAAGCGGCAACCTTATTCAAGACGGTCGCATGTATGTTTTCACAACGCGTGCAGATACCATCATGGGCGTCACATTCTGTGCCGTCGCCCCCGAGCACCCTTTGGCCACCCATGCGGCAAAAAGCAACCCGGTGCTGGCAAAGTTCATTGAAGCCTGCAAAGCCGGTGGTACCACAGAAGCTGAAATGGCAACGCGTGAAAAAGAAGGGGTTCCTGCAGGCTTGCAGGTTATTCATCCTCTCACCGGCGAAGCCATTGACGTCTGGGTGGGTAACTATGTGCTCATGAGCTATGGCGACGGTGCCGTCATGGGCGTACCCGCTCATGACGAACGTGATTTCGCCTTTGCCAAAAAATACAATTTGCCCATCCGTGATGTGGTTGCGGTCGAAGGCAATAACTACAGTACAGAAGCCTGGCAAGACTGGTATGGCGACAAGCAGCAAGGTCGCACTATTAATTCAGGTAAATACAACGGTCTTACGCACACGCAAGCCGTTAATGCGATTGCTGCCGATCTCGTCGCTAAGGGTGTGGGTGAAAAACAAACGACCTGGCGTCTGCGCGACTGGGGTATTTCCCGTCAGCGTTATTGGGGTACGCCCATTCCAATCATCCACTGCGATCATTGCGGCCCTGTACCTGTCCCTGAAAAAGATCTGCCTGTTGTTTTACCCGAAGACCTCATCCCCGATGGCACTGGTAACCCGTTGGCCAAGAATGAAGCCTTCTTGTCTTGCAAGTGTCCAAAATGCGGTGCCGATGCCAAACGCGAAACCGACACCATGGATACCTTTGTGGACTCGTCATGGTATTTCATGCGCTATACATCACCCGGCAATGATCGTGCCATGGTTGACCAACGCAATGACTACTGGATGCCGATGGATCAGTACATCGGGGGCATTGAGCACGCCGTATTGCACTTGCTGTACGCCCGTTTCTGGACGCGTGTCATGCGTGACCTCGGTCTGGTCAAATTCAGTGAGCCCTTCACCAAACTGCTGTGTCAGGGCATGGTGCTCAATCACATTTATTCGCGTAAAACACCACAAGGCGGCATCGAGTATTTCTGGCCTGAAGACGTCGAAAACATGTATGACGCCAAAGGGGCCATCATCGGTGCCAAACTCAAGTCAGATGGCTCGGCCATTGAATACGGTGGCATCGGGACGATGTCAAAGTCTAAAAATAATGGTGTCGACCCGCAATCGCTGATCGATACCTTTGGGGCCGATACCGCCCGACTTTTCGTCATGTTTGCCAGCCCGCCCGAGCAAACACTCGAATGGTCCGACTCGGGTGTTGACGGCGCCCATCGTTTCTTGCGCCGCCTTTGGAACTGGTGTAATGCACAACACGGCACGATTATTGCTGCGCAAGGCACAACGCCCAACTGGGAAGACGCTGATGAGGCCAGTAAAGCACTACGCCGCGAAATTTACACCTTGCTGAAACAGGCTGATTACGACTATCAACGTATGCAGTACAACACTGTCGTTTCATCGTGCATGAAGATGCTCAACGCACTTGATTCGGCCAAACTTCCCGACACCCCGATTGCCCGGCAAACCCTGGCTGACACGCTTGGGGTGTTGCTACGCGTCCTTTATCCTGTTGTTCCGCACATGACCTGGAAACTGTGGGAAGACCTGGGCTACTCGAACGTGCTGGGCGACCTGCTCGATGCGCCTTGGCCACAAATCGACGAAAAAGCACTGATCGCTGACGAAATAGAGCTGATGTTGCAAGTCAATGGCAAACTGCGTGGCAGCCTGAAAGTCGCCAATAGCGCATCGAAAGCTGACATCGAGTCGCTTGCAGCCGCCCATGAAGCCGTTCCCAAGTTCCTGGAAGGCAAGCCTGTCAAGCGGATCATCGTCGTCCCGGGAAAACTCGTCAATATCGTTGGGTAATCATGTTCATGCAAAGCTATCCTCTTATGTCAGGTCAATTCAAACGCTTTTCTTCAGGCTTGCGCATACTGGCCTGCTTAGGTTTGGTTGCTTTGCTGACCGGCTGCGGCTTCAGGCTCAAAGGCCAGACGCCGCTGCCGTTCAATACCCTGTATACCAATATCGCTGAAAATTCGCCTTTTGGCGCCCAGCTGCGACGCTCCATCATGGCTTCGTCGCCAAAAACCCGCTTTACCAATGACGCCAAAGAAGCCCAGGCCCGGCTGACTGAACTCGCGAACGTCCAAACGCTTGAAGAGGTGTCGATCAGTGTCCAGGGGCAAGTCGAAGAATACGAAGTAAAGATCTCGTTTACCTTCCAGCTCACCAATGACAAAGGTCAGGTCATACTGCCGCCCACAACCCTGACGGCCAGCCGGGAAATCCCCTACGATTCCGGGGCCTTGCAGGCAAAACAAGGAGAAATCGGTGCACTTTATATTGAAATGCAACAAAGTCTGGTAGACCGTATTGTTCGACGTATTACGGCCCCCGAGGTTCGTGCTGCCTTCGATAATCCTGACGATTTACCGGTTGACCCGAATGCCGTCAAAGCCCCCGAATCCGCCCCCATGGGCACGGGGGGCAATACGCCACCGATACTGCGCCTGCCCAATACAAATCCGACAGGGTCGTTTTACTGATTCATCAGTCATGGGGCGAAGCGCAACAATTGACCAGCTGATAACCCGGCTTTCCAGTAACAATGCGGCGTTTGATCCGCTTTATCTGATCAGCGGTGATGAGCCGCTGCTGGTTACCGAAGCTGCCGATGGCTTGCGCGCGGCAGCGCGTCAAGCCGGTTATACCGAGCGAATCACGCTGGTCCTGGATGCTCGCAGTGACTGGACTGAACTGGATGCGTCCACCCGGAATATTTCACTGTTCGGTGACCGCCGCCTGGTTGAATTACGTTTACCCACCGGAAAACCCGGCAAAACCGGGGCTGAAGCATTACAAGCGCTGGCAGCAAACGCCAGCAAACAAACGGCTGACGACACGACCGTGGTGGTGACACTGCCTCGTCTCGATAAAACCACACGTCACAGCAAATGGGCCGATGCGCTTTGGCAAGCCGCCACAACCATTGAATTACCGAATATCACCCGTCAAGACCTACCCGGCTGGATCGGTCAGCGACTGGCACGACAACAACAGTCTGCCGACCCGGAAACACTCAGCTGGATCGCCGATCGTGTCGAGGGCAACCTGCTGGCAGCCCATCAGGAAATCATGAAACTGGGCTTGCTTTATCCAGAGGGTTCACTTCAAGCTGAAGCTGTGCAGCAGGCCGTTCTGAATGTGGCCCGTTACGATCTGTTCGGATTGCGCGATGCCATGCTCGCCGGAGACGCTCAACGCACCCTGACCATACTCGCTGGCCTGCAAGCCGAAGGGGAAGCATTGCCCTTGGTGCTATGGGCTGTAGGCGAAGAAGTCCGGATATTGGCTCGCCTCGCGCAGGCGCGGTCACACGGGCATAATTTATCGGGATTGATGCGCGAAAACCGGATTTTCGGATCGCGTGAGCACCTGGTGCGCCAAACACTCGACAGGCACCCGGCTGCGGTATGGCCTGTTGCCGTGCAACAGGCTCACGACATCGACCGGCTGATCAAGGGGCTCAAGGTCCCAGGCCGGCTGGATGACCCATGGGATGAACTGGCGCGACTGGCTCTGCGTATTGCGCTTTCCCCCAAACCCCCGAAACGCACTCACTGACTTAATACTTATGACACAAGATATCGCTTTGACTATGACCGCCTTGGGACGCCGTGCCCGTGCTGCTTCACGTTCGCTGATGGTCGCTTCCGATAAAGCCAAATCGGCTGCACTCTTAAGCATGGCCGGCCGCCTCGAGACAGATAAAGAACTGTTACAAGCCGAAAATGCGCGTGACCTTGAGACTGCACGTCAAAACAACCTGGAACCCGCATTGCTAGACCGCCTGACGCTTTCAGACAAGGCTCTGGGCATCATGGCCACGGGCCTGCGTCAGATTGCCGGCATGCCCGATCCGGTCGGCAGCATGACCGCATCCAGCATCCGCCCGAACGGTATGCGAGTGTCTCAAATGCGCGTACCTCTTGGCGTCATTGGGATCATTTATGAATCGCGTCCTAATGTAACGATCGATGCGGCGGCCCTTTGCCTGAAATCGGGTAACGCCACAATTTTGCGCGGGGGTAGTGAAGCGTTTCACAGCAATCGCGCCTTGGGTCGCATCATTCAGGCAGGTCTGGCTGACGCCGGCTTGCCTGAAGAGGCTGTTCAGGTTGTTGACACCACCGACCGTGCCGCGGTGGGGCAC
>CAYTSJ010000198.1:0-4747 GCA_964440385.1 uncultured Pusillimonas sp.
CAGGAGCTTCTTGATGCTTATCGCCTTGCAGCGCGCTTCGACCACGAGGTACTGCTGGAAGCCTTTATTCATGGGCGCGAGCTGACGGTGCCGGTACTTGGCAATGGCGGAAATGTTCGCGCACTCCCCGCCATTGAAATTATCGCGCCGGGCGGTAACTACGATTTCGAGCATAAATACATTTCAAATGACACACAGTATGTGTGTCCGGCAGCCGTCAATGATGTTTTGACACGTCAATTGGCTGACCTGGCCGAGCGCGCTTACAGGGCTTTGGGGTGCGAGGGTTGGGGGCGTGCTGATTTCATGCTTGATCAAGCGGGCAATCTTTCTTTGCTTGAAATGAATACGTCACCCGGCATGACCAGTCATTCGCTGGTACCCATGGGTGCCAAGGCCGCAGGCATGAGTTATACCGATCTTTGTGTGGCCATTCTGGATTCGGCGTCCTGCAAAGTGCGTCGGCCGGCTGCCGGACACCAGGGCAAGGTCTGACATCATGAACGACGCCCGCCTCATCAACTTCCTGGCCAATACGCTAGCACTGCTGGCAGTATCGGCTATGGTGGTCAGCGTGGTGGTGTGGGTGGCGAAGCGTCCGTATTTTTCGATTGCACAGGTGCAGATCAAACCGGTTGACCAACAGGCCCTCAATTATGTGTCGGTCGCCTCGGTTCAGGCGACTATCGCGGGTCGGCTGGCCGGTAATTTCTTCAGTATTGATCTTGATGATGCCCGTCGACTGCTCGGTTCTGTGCCATGGGTGCGCAACGTCAGTGTGCGACGGGTGTGGCCAGATACTTTGCTGGTTGAGTTCGAAGAGCAGCAACCTTTTGCGCTCTGGAACGAAGATGCAATGATCAATACCTGGGGTGAAGCTTTCAGGGCTAACCAGGGTGAACTCCCTGACGAGGTTGAGCTCCCTGAGTTTTCCGGGCCAGAGAATGCCGAGCGGCTGGTTGTTCAACGGTATGCTGAATTGGCGCGCTGGTTTGCGCCGCTTGGGCTCACCGTACGTGAAATTCATCTGAGTCCCCGATACGCCTGGTCTGTCAGGTTGTCTGACGGTTTGCTGCTTAACTTAGGGCGGGATCCGGCGGCAGATATTGCGGACCCCCACGGACGTGCGGGTGCAGTTCCTTTTGCGCGCCGTATCGAACGATTTGTACAAGCCTGGCCGGTACTGGCCAAGAAAGTGGCCCAACCCGTTGTCAGTGCCGATTTGCGATATCCCGACGGTTTCGCTGTGACTCTGGCCCCCGTTTCTAATTCTTCTTCGAAAAAATAACTATGACGCGTGACATCAAAGATCTGATTGTTGCCCTGGATATCGGAACCAGCAAGGTGGTGGCCGTTGTTGCAGAAATCCTGCCCGAGGGTCGTTTCGAAGTGATTGGTCTGGGCCAGCACGAGTCTCAGGGTATGCGTAAAGGTGTTGTTGTCAACATCGAGGCAACCGTCAACTCGATACAGCGCGCACTGGAAGAGGCCGAGCTCATGGCCGATTGCAAAATCCGGGAGGTCTATACCGGGATTGCCGGCAGTCATATCAGCAGCTTCAACTCTAGCGGCATGGTCGCAGTCAAAGACAAAGAAGTAACGCCCACCGATGTGGCGCGGGTCATAGAAACAGCCAAAGCGGTAAACATTCCTACCGATCAACAAGTGCTCCATGTGTTGACACAAGAGTTCATCGTTGATAACCAGGACGACATTCGCGAGCCCATAGGCATGAGCGGCCTGCGCCTTGAAGTCAGGGTCCATATCGTTACCGGTGCGGTCAGTGCGGCACAGAACATCGTCAAGTGCGTCCGCCGCTGTGGCCTGGAAGTTCAAGACCTGATTCTGCAGCCTTTGGCCTCCAGTATGGCCTGCCTGACTGCTGACGAAAAAGAGTTAGGTGTCGTCTTGGTAGATATTGGCGGGGGCACCACTGATGTAGCCATTTACACCGGCGGCGCCATTCGTCATACTGCCGTGGTTCCGATTGCGGGTGATCAAATCACCAGTGATATCGCGGCCATGTTGCGCACGCCAACGCCGGACGCTGAAGAGATCAAGCTGCGGTTCGGGATTGCCAAGCAGGTCTTGGTGAACCCCGATGAGCACATCGAAGTGCCCGGCCTGGGTGACCGACCCAACCGTCAGGTCAAAAGACAGGCATTGGGTGCAGTGATTGAGCCACGGGTTGAAGAGTTGTTCACCTTTGTGCAGCAAATCGTCCGTGAGTCGGGTTACGAAGATTTGTTAGCGTCAGGCGTCGTCCTGACTGGAGGTTCCGCCTTGTTGCCAGGTATCGTAGAGCTGGCAGAAGACGTGTTCCTTAAACCGGTGCGTGTTGCCACGCCAGCCTACGAGGGTAGTCTGGCTGATGTGATGCGTAGCCCAAGATTTTCTACTGTCATGGGGCTCTTGACCGAAGCGCGCTTGCAGCGCGCACGGGGCAAGAAAGTGGCGCAGCAGAAAGGCAGTGTCAAAACTGTGCTGGCCCGCATGAAAGAGTGGTTCATGAATTAAGGCATGAAGTCTGTGCCTTGATGGGCAGGGTTGATGCCTTGCTCATGGAAGACGTTTCAAATCAGGTGCGAGCCTTTGGCTGGCATCTCCTTTGAAGCGATTTCTGCAGATAAGCAGTATCGGGGAATTTTAAATATCTAATTTGGAATATCAGAGGGAGTCAACGAGATGAATTTCGAAATGCTCGACAACAACAATAGCGGCACCGTCATTAAAGTCGTCGGTGTCGGTGGAGCCGGTGGCAATGCGGTTGCACACATGATCCGTTCAGGTATTAATGGTGTGGACTTTATTTGCTGCAATACAGATGCCCAGGCGCTGGCAGCAACCGAGGCGCCCGTGCAGATCCGGCTGGGTCGCACGGGTCTTGGTGCAGGTGCCAAGCCCGAACAAGGGCGTGCCGCTGCAGAAACTGCGCGTGAGGAAATTCGGGCCGCATTGAACGGTGCCAACATGGTATTCATCACTGCAGGTATGGGTGGTGGTACAGGTACGGGTGCCGGCCCTGTCGTTGCCGAAGTAGCTAAAGAACTGGGTATTCTCACTGTAGGTGTAGTAACCAAACCGTTCTCGTTTGAAGGCACCAAGCGTTTGCGCATGGCTGAAGAGGGTATCAACGAACTCTCACGTCATGTTCACTCCCTGATCGTTGTCCTGAACGAAAATCTCTATGACCTCATGGATGATGATGCAACGCAGGAAGACTGCTTCAAGGCAGCTGATGATGTATTGCACAATGCGTGCGCCGGTATTGCCGAAATCATTAACGTTGAAGGTAACGTTAACGTTGACTTTGAAGATGTGAAAACCATCATGGGTGAGCAAGGTCAGGCCATGATGGGTACAGCCATTGCCTCTGGTCCCGACCGCGCTCGCGTAGCGGCAGAGCAAGCCATTGCATGCCCGTTACTTGAGGGTGTTGATCTTCACGGTGCGCGTGGCATGCTGGTTAACATTACCGCCAGCCGCTCGCTCAAAATGCGTGAAACGCGCGAAATCATGGATACCATCCGTGGCTTTGCCGCTGAAGATGCAACCGTTATCTATGGTACGGCTTACGACGAGTCAATGGGCGAGAACCTGCGCGTCACTGTTGTGGCAACTGGTTTGGGGCGCGCAAATGCACGTCCTCAATTGGTGCAGACACAGCAAGAAGCCCGACGTACCGGGACTGACGACGTTCCGTTTGCCGCCGGTCACGACTTTGCGGATGCTGCCGCAGTGCCTTCAGTCATTCGTAACCCTCGCAGCCAAGCCTCTGCCCAGGTTCGTGCCCTTGAGACCGCAGGCATGGATCATTTTGATATTCCGGCATTTCTGCGCAAGCAAGCCGACTGATATCTGGCAGGTGTCTCAAGCCCCCTGTTGACTCTCCAGGGGTGATTGTTGACACATTCACCAAGCCTGCTCACCGGTCTGTTGTTTCCCCGAAACAGACCGGTGGTTTTCCTTGCCCGGGTTTATTGCAATTGATCGCTAGTCGCCTGCGCGAACAGACGGCGGGCGGTTAAGCAGTTACAATGTCAGATTAATCGTATAAATATAACAACGGTTTATCTGTTGCTTTTATAAACACCATGTTACGTCAGCGTACCCTGCAAAAATCAGTCAGCACAACAGGCGTGGGCCTTCACTCAGGTCGTCGCGTTACCTTGACACTGCGTCCTGCAGAACCCAACACAGGTATCGTGTTTCATCGGGTTGATCTGCCTGAAATTGTCGATTTTCCTGCGCAGGCCAGTCTTGTTGGCGGCACTCGAATGGCTTCAGTGCTGCAAAAAAGTAATGTGCGGGTCTCTACGGTAGAGCACCTGATGTCCGCTCTTGCGGGGCTGGGCATTGACAATCTTCACATCGACCTTGATGCCGAAGAAGTGCCTATCATGGACGGCAGCGCGGGTACATTTGTTTATTTGCTTCGCTCTGCGGGTTTGCAAGAGCAGCCTGCGGCAAAAAAATTCTTGCGTGTACTCAAGCCGGTCGAGGTGCGTGAGGGCGAAGGTAATGATCTTAAATGGGCTCGCCTCGAGCCTTACGACGGTTTTGCGCTGTCGTTTTCCATCGATTTTCGTCATCCCGCGATTGACGCTACGGCTAATTTTGCCGAAATCGATTTTGCAACCGACTCGTATGTCAAGTCGATTGCACGTGCCCGTACGTTTGGCTTTGTCAACGAACTCGAGGCTTTGCTGGCCGCGGGTCTGGCTCGTGGTGGCAGTCTCGATAACGC
>CAYTSJ010000199.1:0-4703 GCA_964440385.1 uncultured Pusillimonas sp.
CAACCCTTCCATTGATCTTCGACCCTTGATCAGGCCTGCGGTATTCATTCCTGAATCCAAGCGCCTCAATGTATTGCTGCACGAATTCCGCAACAATCGCAACCACCTCGCCATCGTCATCAATGAACACGGCGGCACGGCCGGTCTGGTCACCATGGAAGACGTGCTGGAACAAATCGTCGGTGACATTGAAGACGAATACGATGAAGAAGCTGAGAAAACCATTTTCCAGACAGGGAGCAACAACTGGCGAGCCATGGGCATCACCGATATTGAAGTTTTCAATCGGGCGTTCAATACGTCCTTACCCACCGACGACTACGACACACTGGGCGGATGGATCACCGCCGAAGTCGGGCAGATCCCGAAAAGAGGCGATACCATCAATCGCGAGGGATTGAACATTACCGTTGTAGGTGCCGACGCCAAACGGGTGCTGTGGCTGAACATCCAGCGTAACGAAAACGCCCCGCCTGCCCCTGAGCAATGAGCAATAATCACCTGGCCGCCGTCAACAAAGCTAGAGCCACCTTGCAGCCGCTACTCATCGGGGCTGCGCATGCTTTCAGCTTTTCCGATGCCCCCCTCCCCGGGTGGCTGCTCCCTTATGTCCAGATCCTGACACTGACTTTTCTCGCGCTCTGGGTCTGGCGATCATCGTCGTGGCGCAGTGCCGCAATCAGCGGGCTGTTATTCGGACTGGGTAATTTTTCCCTCGGTCTTTACTGGATCTATTTCAGTCTGCACACTTACGGGGGCATGGACACTTTCATGGCCATTGCGGCCGTGTTGGTCATGAGCCTGGTGCTGGCGCTATCTTGTAGTGCGGCATGCGGTTTAGCCTATACCCTGGCCCAATCACCGTTGGGCCTGAAAGATAAAACCCCAAACACGTCCCTTACGTTGAAATTTCCGCAAACGCTGCTGGCGGTAGTCATCTGGGCCTCGTGCTGGACGCTGTTTGAATGGGTAAGGGGTACCTGGTTCACCGGCTTCCCATGGCTGAACATCGGTTACGGACATGTCGAAGGCCCCTTATCGGGTTGGGCCCCGGTTTTCGGTGTTTATGGAATCGCCTGGATAGCCGCGTTTATTGCAGGCGGTATTGCCCTGCTCATGAAGATGCAAGGATCCCCCAATGAAACCCCGGCAGCATTGACCGTCGTTATCGCCTTGTTGATGATCGCAGCAGGCGCAGGTCTGGGTCAGATTAAATGGCACCAGCCGCTGGGCGACCCCATCATCGTGCGTCTGGTGCAAGGCAATATCCCGCTATCTGTCAAATTCGACCCTGCCCATCTGCAAAAAGGAATAGACGCCTACCTGTACATGACCAATCTTGCCCCCAAAGAGGGTCAAGCCAACCCCGACCTGATCATTCTGCCTGAGACTGTCATGCCGGTATTCCAGAACCGCCTGAATACGCAAACATGGCAACGCTGGGTCGATGCGGCCGCTAACAGAAAAGCCACAATCCTCATGGGGGTCCCCTTGAATACCGCCCCCGAAGGTATCCAAACCTACGCGAACAGTGTCATCGCCTTCAACGCAAACACCTCGGCCGACAGCCTGCGGCAAGGCAGCGTCAAGTTACGCTACGATAAACATCACCTCGTACCCTTTGGCGAGTTCATTCCACCGGGCTTTCGCTGGTTTGTCGATGCCATGAATATCCCTCTGGGGGACTTTGACCGAGGCGTCCTGGGTCAAGCGCCCTTCGATCTGGCGGGGCAACGTGTTGCGCCCAATATTTGCTATGAAGACGTTTTCGGGGAAGAAATCATTCGCGCCGTCAGGCCTGCCAATGACCAGGAACCCGGCGCCAGCCTGCTGGTGAATGTGAGTAATCTGGCCTGGTTTGGTGAGTCATGGGCACTGCAACAACATCTGCAGATCTCGCGTTTACGTGCACTAGAAACGGCACGCCCGATGCTCAGAGCTACCAACACGGGCATGACGGCCGCCATTGACGCCGATGGTACCGTGAGGGCCGTACTTGAAGACCACCAGATGGGGGTTCTTGATGTCGAGGTTCAGGGAACACAAGGGCTGACACCTTACGTTCGATGGGGTAACTGGCCAATTTTGCTACTTACTTTTTCAGGTTTTGCAGCGGGCATCATCTATCGGCGACGTTATGACCGCCCCCTGAAAATGCCCCTTTCCTGACCCAGGCAGCACGTTTTAAACCCGACGTCCCGTAGTGCCGTTCTGGGTGTATGCCCTGGTTGCCAGTTACGCCAGCGATACAGCGCCTTTCGCCAGGAATTTTGTGAAATCAGCCGCCGGCATCGGCTTTGCAAACAGATAGCCCTGACCAAAATCACACCCGATACCTATCAGCAAGTCTCTTTGCAGGGTGGTTTCCACCCCTTCTGCGATGACCTGCAAGCCAAGCTTGTGAGCCATCATGGTAATGGCCTCGCAAAGGGCCATGTCCTCAGAATCCAGCGAAAGGTTGCGAACAAATGACTGGTCAATCTTCAGGTAATCAATATCAAATTTCTTCAGATAGGACAGTGAAGAATAGCCGGTACCAAAGTCGTCCAGTGCAACCTGTACCCCCGCATCACGGAAAGCCAACAGTTTTTCTGTAACAACAGGGGCCACATCCATCAGAACCCGTTCGGTTAACTCGACGACCAGTTTTCCTGGAGGTAAACCTGAATCGGCCAGATGAGCCAACCATTTGTGCTGATCCAGGCCTTCTCCGCGAAGCTGGATGGGAGAAACATTGATGCCGATATTGAAATCGGTGTACCCCAGTGATCGCCACTCAACCAGCTGACGCGTTGCCTCTTCGAAAACCCAATTACCAATGTTGATGATGAGACCGTTATCTTCTGCAAAGGGTATGAACATCGCAGGGCTCACAAAGCCACGTACAGGATGACGCCAGCGTATCAGCGCCTCGGCTTTGGAAATTTTCCCTGTTTTAAGATCAACCACGGGCTGATAGTGCAACTCGAACTCGTTCTTTTCAAGCGCACCGAGCAAGTCTCTAGACAATTGCCAGCGCTCACGAACCGCGTCGTGCATTTTTATATCGTAGAACCGGTACTGGCTGCGGCCTGCGTCTTTGGCCGCATACATGGCCAGGTCGGCATGACGCATGAGGTGCTCGGCATCGCTGGCATCGCCCGGATAAAAAGCAACCCCCACACTGGCAGAGACATAGGCCGTTTGTTCTTTCAAACGATAGGGTTTGGCCAAGGACTGCAATATCTGCTCACTGATCCGGCGAGCAACCGCCCTGTCGGTGATACCACCCACAATAATCACAAACTCGTCACCGCCCAGGCGTGCCACCGTGTCGGCTTCACGAACACATTGGGTCAAGCGACGGGCGACCTGGCGCAAGAGGTCGTCACCCATGGCATGCCCAAGGGTGTCGTTGACCTCTTTGAAGAAGTCGAGGTCCAGAAAAACCAGAGCGACTTCCGATTTCGACCGATGCGCACGTTCCAGTTCAACAGCCAGGCGATCTTCAAGCAACTTGCGGTTTGGCAGACCCGTCAGGAAATCATAATTGGCCTGACGCCAGATAAACTGTTCATTCTCTTTTTTCTGGGTAATGTCTGAAAAGACCCCGATTCGACAACGTACAGTACCGTCATCGTTATACGACGTATTAATGACCAGATTTTCGACGTACTCCTGACCGTTTTTGCGTCGATTCCAGATTTCACCACGCCACATCCCCGTTTTGAGCAACTCTCCCCACATTTCCCGATAAAAAGTTTCGGTATGACGGCCGGAGCTAAGAATGTTCAGACGCTGACCCACCACCTCATCCAGCGAATATCCCGTGATGTCAGTAAATGATGGATTGACGGTCACAATAATGCCGTTGGCATCGGTGATGACCATCGCTTCACTGCTGTGCTTGTAAACCAGAGAAGCAAGATGCGCCGACTGGGCATCCGCTTTGCGCTGGGTGATATCAAGCATCAACCCAATCAGCAGGCGATGGCCACCATAAACCATGGCAGAGGCATACACCTCGACGTCGATGAGAGTCCCATCTCTTTTTCGGGCTTTGCGCTCGTAGTGAAATTCAGATATTTCGCCTGATGCTGTTCGAGCCACGTGCGACTCGACCAGATGCTTTTCATCGTGCGCCACAATATCAAACAACGACATCTTGTTGAGCATTTCGTCGCGATTGAAACCCAGCATCTGGCAAAGCTTTGCGTTGACATAAACAAAACGGTTTTGACGAATCAGATAGACACCGATCACGGCGTTTTCTGCCAACGCCCTGAATAGCGGATCTTCAGCTGAAGCCAAATCAACAGACACGAAAGACGGTTGCAGGGAAGAATCAGACATACGTAGTTTGTCAGCAGAAATATGATTTAACTGACAATTATCGCCCATGAATGCAAGAACTGTACGTCGTTCACGTAAATTCAGACGCGCGTTCCTTCAGAGTTCCTCTGAACCATCGGCGATAGCATGTAGCTAACAACCCATGCGATTATTTATTTTCAAGAAAATCATTTTTTTTTCACCACCCGCTTGCACAAGAAAATTTTATAGTGCATAATTTCGCTTCTTTACGAAACAGCCCAAACGTTGAAACGAAAGTAACAACGCAAAGCTGCCGGTTTGGGGGTATAGCTCAGCTGGGAGAGCGCTTGCATGGCATGCAAGAGGTCAGCGGTTCGATCCCGCTTACCTCCACCAAAAGCGCGAAAGAA
>CAYTSJ010000200.1:0-4698 GCA_964440385.1 uncultured Pusillimonas sp.
TGGTGGTGTCCATGCTGATTTTTGGCGGCCCTACCTTGCACTACTTTGCCTTGGCCCTCACCATCGGGATCTGGTTCGGTATTTATTCATCAGTTTTTGTGGCGGCCGCCATTGCCATGTGGCTGGGTGTCAAACGTGAAGACCTGGTCAAGCCAGTTAAAAAAGAAGACCCTTCGGCAGAAATCGAAGAAGGTTGATTCGGCAGCGCGCGCATTGAAACTGATACGCGCCCCTGCAGTGTGCATCACAAAATAAACGGGGCAGTTTTCACTGCCCCGTTTCATGGGTACCAAGTCACAACATCTTTTCGCTTTAAGGCCGGCAGCCCTGTCATAAACAGGGCTTATATCAGGCTTTATTTCGATGTGGCCTTAACGACATACGCGGCCACCGCGTCCATATCAGCCGGGCTCAATGTTGCCTTGAAGGCAGGCATGGCCCCCATGCCTTCGTTCAGCACCTTCATGATGCGAGCCGCGTCGGGCTTGAGCTCATCAAGATTTGGACCGATCGCCCCTTTTGAGCCTGCGTCGGCCATGGTGTGGCAAACCGCACAGGCAGGGACGGCCTTGCTCATGAAGAGCTCTTTACCGCGAGCCAGTTGCGCCTCATCAGCCAGCGCGGGTGCACTGACCAAAGACAGCAGCGAAAGAGTTGCAATTGCTGCGAATTTCATGAAAACATCCTTGATTAAACAACAGTAATCTTGACCATGTGGTCGCGCCAGCTATTGTTGTTGTAGCCAGCATCATTTTCCACACGGTTCTCGGGTTGCGTCTCACCTTTTGCATTGGTGGTTCTGCAAGCCAGATTGTAACTGCCAGGCTTCAGGTTTGCCTTGAAGGCAAACTGACGCCAGGCATACTTGCCCAGATCGGGGCCCACGAAAGCGGCGGCTTTCCAGGTTTTACCGTCGTCGAGGGAAACCTCGATTTTGGTAGCGGCATCCATACCCCCCATGGCCAGACCACTGATGACGACAGGACCCGACTTGACGGGTTTGGCCGCATCAGAGGGTGAAGTGATCCAGGATTTGGGCGGCATTTCCCAGACCGCAGGATGCTCTGCCCCGCCTTTGACGCCGATATCCGTCATCCGGTAGCTTTTTTGCTGGATTCGGGCCGGTGACTGGTCTTTGGTGAAGGCCAGCCGCTTGATGTACTTGACGTTGTTAACCCCGGTGTAGCCCGGCACAATCAAGCGTAAGGGCCCTCCATGCGCCAACGACAGGGGCTCGCCGTTAAGTTCCCAAGCCAGAATGGCATCTTTCATGGCTTCAAGCGGCACCGAGCGCTCGACAACCACTGAGGTTGGGTCAAGACCTGCGGGGATGTCTTCGCCACCGGTACCTGTCATGTAGGCCATGCCTTCGGCAACCCCACCCAGCGCTTCTACCACAGCGGCGACAGGCACACCGGTAAACACGACACACCCTGCTGCGCCCACCTGCCACTGGGTACCGCTAGGCTTGTGCTTGAAATATGCCCTGCCGTTACCCGAACATTGCAACACGATGGGCAACGCCTGCAGCCCAAGCTGCTTGAGCGCGGCTACCGTGAGGGCCTGAGGTTTACGCACCCCTTCGATGTTCACTGACCACACATCGGGGTCTTTGACGATGTCTTCGGAGGGGGGATTGACGTTATTACGAACGAACAGACGGTTAACGGGCGTAATGACACTGCTGCCAAAAGCATCGCGTCGGGTTTCAATGGTGTTGGCACTGTGCACGATAAGGCTATCGGCATGCTTCCATTGCGCATAAGGCGGCAGCGGCTTGGTCGCTGACACTGGACCCGGATTTGAAGCCGAGAAGGGCTCTTTCGGGTCAGCGTGGGCTGTACCCAGGCCCATCCAGGCCGCTGCCGCGCCTGCAGCTGCAATCACGCGTCGACGCGGAATATTGATTTGATCTGACATATTTGCCTCCGACAATAAATATCTTGAAAATGACTACTGCTGAATCATAGCGCCTGAATACTGGATATTTCAAAAAATAATGTGTTCATAACCAACATGCATAAATAAAGGGTCAAGACAGGCCTATTTACTCAACCCCCTTACAACGTGCACGCCTTAATGTGAAAAGGCATTGCCAGCGCACGAGCGGAAACAGGCGCGATACAATCAAAGATTACCAATTCAATGACGCCCTCGGGATAAACACCCGCTTCGGCCATCACTATGCAAGACATCCCTCTCAAACGAATCGACACACCGTCGAAAGACATCACTCGCCCGCGTAAAGTCTTCATCAAAACCTTCGGGTGCCAGATGAACGAATATGACTCCGACAAAATGGTCGACGTATTACGTGGTGACCGCGGGGTCGAAATGACCCAGAACCCAGAAGAAGCCGACGTCATCCTGTTCAACACCTGCTCGGTCCGTGAAAAAGCCCAGGAAAAGGTGTTTTCAGATCTTGGACGTGTTCAGCATCTCAAACAGCAGAACCCGGATCTGGTCATTGGTGTCGGTGGCTGCGTGGCCAGCCAGGAAGGTGAAACCATCGTGCACAGGGCACCTTATGTCGACGTCGTCTTCGGCCCGCAAACCCTGCATCGCTTGCCCCAACTCATCGAAAAACGCCGTCAGACCGGGCGCTCGCAGGTTGATATCAGTTTTCCGGAAATCGAAAAATTTGATGCCCTTCCCCCTGCTCGCATTGACGGCCCCACCGCGTTCGTTTCCATCATGGAGGGGTGCAGTAAATACTGCACCTTCTGCGTCGTACCTTACACGCGCGGCGAAGAAATTTCCCGGCCGTTCGAAGATGTTTTGACCGAAGTTGCCGATCTGGCCGATCAAGGCGTCAAGGAAATCACACTGCTCGGGCAAAACGTCAATGCCTATCGCGGCCCAATGGGAGACACCAGCGAGATTGCCGACTTTGCCATGTTGCTGGAATACGTCCATGACATTCCCGGCATCGAACGCATTCGCTACACCACCTCACACCCTAAAGAAATGACGTCGCGCCTGATTGAGGCACATGGCAATTTGCCCAAACTGGTGCCTTTCCTGCACTTGCCGGTCCAGGCCGGCAGTGATCGCATTCTGGCGGCCATGAAACGCGGCTATACCGGCCTTGAGTTCAAGTCGATTGTGCGACGCCTGCGCGCTGCGCGTCCCGGCATGACGCTTTCTTCTGATTTTATTGTCGGCTTCCCGGGGGAAACCGAAGAAGATTTCGAACAAACCCTCAAACTGATTCGAGACGTTGGTTTTGACCAGTCGTTTTCGTTCATCTACTCACGTCGTCCCGGCACACCGGCAGCCGACCTTGAAGACAACACCACCAAAGAACAGAAGCTGGAACGACTCTACCGTTTACAGGCGCTGATCAACGAAAATGCGGCGGCCATCAGCAACAGCATGGTTGGTAGCATCCAGCGTGTACTCGCCGAACGCCCCTCACGCCGTGACCCGAACGAACTGATGGGTCGCACAGAAAACAACC
This sequence comes from uncultured Pusillimonas sp., assembly GCA_964440385.1. Classification (GTDB taxonomy): domain Bacteria; phylum Pseudomonadota; class Gammaproteobacteria; order Burkholderiales; family Burkholderiaceae_B; genus Neopusillimonas. Next base: position 3,461 of record CAYTSJ010000200.1, read on the forward strand.
GGATCATCAACTTCCCGGCACCGGCGCACCTGATCGGCCAGATGGTTGACGTTAAAGTCACCGGCACCAACACCAACACCCTCAAAGGCGAACTGCACTCATGACCAAACCCCGTCGCGCCAAGCCCGCTACCCTGCGCCTCGATGGCGATAACATGCATCTGGCCAACCTGTGCGGGCCGCTCGACGAAAATCTGCGTCAGATTGCCGACGGCTGGAATGTGTCTTTATGCCGCCGTGGCAACCAGATCACCATCGAGGGCGAGCAGGCTCAGGCCGCACTCAACGCCGTGCAATGGTTTCATGACCGTGCTGTCCATAAAGCACTGACCATTGACGATATCCAGCTAGGCTTGGTCGAGCTGGGTGCCGGTCGTAGCCGGCTACCCGACGAGCGTGCGCCGGAACCTGTCAAACCCGCGTTGCCCGACCTGCCACCGGTCGACGACCTGAGCCAGGACCTGGTGTTACGCACGCGCCGTACCGACCTGCGTCCACGCACACCGCGCCAGCGCGAATACCTGAACAACATTCTTAAACACGACATCACTTTCGGCGTAGGGCCGGCAGGTACAGGCAAGACCTGGCTGGCGGTAGCCTGCGCCATCGATGCGCTTGAGCGTGATAACGTCCAGCGTCTGGTCCTGACACGTCCAGCCGTCGAGGCAGGCGAACGACTGGGCTTTTTACCCGGTGACCTTGCCCAGAAAGTTGACCCTTACCTGCGCCCCCTGTATGACGCCCTGTATGACCTGATGGGCTTTGAAAAAGTCCAGCGCTTGTTTGAAAAACAAACCATAGAGATCGCTCCGCTGGCCTATATGCGCGGTCGCACGCTGAACCATTCGTTTGTCATCCTGGATGAAGCCCAGAATACAACACCCGAACAAATGAAAATGTTCCTGACCCGCATCGGGTTTGGCAGCAAAGCCGTCATCAATGGCGACCCTTCCCAAATTGACTTGCCTAAAGGGCACCCCAGCGGTCTGACGCATGCCCTTAATGTTCTGGATTCAGTGCAGGGTATTGCAACAACCCGGTTCACCAGTCGCGACGTCGTACGCCACCCCCTGGTGGCCCGTATTGTTGATGCCTACGAAAAGGCCGCATCCCATGACAACACCTGAGCTCAGCCTGTCGGTTCAATACGGCACCGAGGCCCCTGAACTTCCTCGCTGGCGCCTGCGCGGCTGGCTGAAAGGCGCCATCGCCTACCTTTCCAGACAATTTGAACTGGAA
>CAYTSJ010000201.1:0-4669 GCA_964440385.1 uncultured Pusillimonas sp.
CGTTTGCCCTTATCAGTTCGCATAACAACATCAGAAGAAAACACCTGATCAAGCGTCACTGAGGCTTTCGAATACGCCTGGGCCAAAACTTCAATGTCTTTGACGTGCTTGTCAATTTGGGCTGGCGAAGAGGCCAGTACGATGTCTCTGACAGAGATGGCGCGATCGTGCACGCTACCCCGGAAATTGATGGCTTGTCGCATTTTGGCAGCATTGACATCATTAATCGTGCCAAGCAATCCTTCCACTTGCTGCACTCTGACGATACCGAAGACTGCCAGCACAATCATCAGAACCATCAGGAAAGAGAAACCCAGCATGAGCTGGGTGCGGATTTTTAACTGACTGAACATGGTGACCCTTTAATATTTGTCTTGTAATTGAACAGGAAAATTCAGTGCAAAATGTCTGAGCACCTGTTCAGTATAGAAGAAAATAAGGGTTTACCCGAGTCAAATATTTCTATCAGGTTAATAAATTAATTCTAATATGGGTCAAAAGTGTTACAAAAGGTTTGGGAAAAGTGTTTAATGGGAAGCAAAGGCGGGCGGCGCGGGCATGGCGGGGGATACCGTTAAAATTTCGTACCCCGAGTCTGTGACCAACACACTGTGTTCCCACTGCGCTGAAAGGCTATGGTCGCGGGTGACGATGGTCCAGCCATCAGCCAGCTGCCTGATTTCGCGCCGGCCCGCATTAATCATGGGTTCAATCGTGAAAATCATGCCGGGTTCGAGGGTGATACCGGTGCCGGCTTTGCCATAATGAAGTACCTGCGGGTCTTGGTGGAATTTTTGCCCGACCCCATGGCCGCAGTATTCGCGAACGACCGAAAAACCGGATTTTTCAGCATGTTTTTGAATGGCAGCGCCGATGTCGCCGAGCTTTGCGCCGGGTTTGACCTGTTCTATGCCCAGCCACATGCAGTCGTAGGTGGTTTCTACCAGTCGACGCGCGAGAATGGAAGGTTCGCCAACAAAAAACATGCGGCTGGTATCGCCGAACCAGCCGTCTTTGATCACAGTGACATCAATGTTGATGATGTCGCCGTTTTTCAGGACTTTATCGCCAGGGATACCATGGCAAATGACATGGTTGACGGAAGCACAGATGGCGCCCGGGAAAGGGGGATACCCTGGCGGCGCGTAGCCAACAGTTGCCGATTTCACCTGAAGTTCATTGGTAATGAAATCCATGCAAAGACGGTCAAGCTCTCCGGTAGTGACGCCCGCCTTGACGTGTGGTGCCAGATAATCGAGAGTCATGGCAGCGGCCTGGCAGGCAGCGCGCATCTTATCCAGGTCGACAGGGTTGGTGACAAGTGGAACAGTCATGAGTAACTTGAGCCTATGGGTAAAAAGATAGTAGAATTATAGGCTTTCCTGAATGTGTTGCCTGACGTTGTTATGCGCAGCAGTCTGGAAATGTGCTGTTTTATGTTGTCTTAATCGCGTGCCCGGCCAAACAAGGGTGTTCACAATGAATACAGGCTGTGTACAAGACCTAACCCTCGGAGTCTATTATGTCCTTGATGCGTGAAATGCTTGAAGCCGGTGTCCACTTTGGTCACCAAACCCGTTACTGGAACCCCAAGATGGCCCCGTTCATCTTCGGTCATCGTAACAAGATTCACATCATCAACCTCGAAAAAACTGTCGAGCAATACGTTGATGCCGCTAAATTCCTGCGTCAAACCGCAGCGCGTGGCGGCAACGTTCTGTTCGTTGGCACCAAGCGTGCAGCGCGCGAACTGGTTGCCCAAGAAGCGGCTCGTTGTGGCATGCCTTATGTTGACAGCCGTTGGCTGGGCGGCATGATGACCAACTTCAAAACGGTCAAGAGCTCGGTCAAGCGCCTGAAAGAAATGGAAGCCCAGAAAGCCGAAGGCGCCACCGAAAAAATGAGCAAAAAAGATGCGCTCATGTTCGATCGCGAGCTCGACAAACTGAACAAGGCTATCGGCGGCATTAAAGACATGAACACATTGCCTGAAGCCTTGTTCGTCATTGACGTTGGCTACCACAAAATTGCTGTGGCAGAAGCCCGCACACTGGGTATTCCAGTGGTCGCTGTGGTCGATACCAACCACTCACCCGACGGCATTGATTACATCATTCCCGGTAACGATGACTCTGCTAAAGCCATTGCTTTGTATGCTCGTGGCATGGCCGATGCCATTCTCGAGGGTCGTGAGCAACGCTTGAACGGTCTGGTTGAAGAAGTGGTTGAAGGCCAGGAAGAGTTCGTCGAAGTTAACGAAGAAAGCGCCGAATAATTCGCGCAGGGTCGCTTTACGGTGACCACGCCCTTAAATTAACGCGCGCCCCGGTAAATCCGGGGCGTGTCTTACTGATCTGGAGAAAATTGTGGCTCAAATTACCGCATCAATGGTTAAAGAACTGCGCGAAAAAACCGACGCGCCCATGATGGAGTGCAAAAAAGCACTGGCTGAAGCCGATGGCGATATGGCTCGTGCCGAAGAAATCTTGCGTGTCAAACTGGGTAGTAAGGCCAGTAAAGCAGCATCGCGCGTTACCGCTGAAGGCCTGGTTGGTTTGTACATCGCTGCCAATGGCAAACAAGGTGCTGTTGTTGAAGTGAACTGTGAAACCGACTTTGTGGCCAAAAACGATGATTTCATCGCTTTTGTAAACGATGTTGCACAGCTGATCTCTGAAAAGAACCCTGCTGACGTTGCCGCTTTGTCCGAGCTGGCATTCCGTGACGGTACCGTTGAATCTGTTCGCGCAGGGCTGATTGGTAAAATCGGCGAGAACATGACTATCCGCCGCTTCCAGCGTTACGAAACAGCCAACCAGCTGGCCAGCTACGTTCACGGCGGGCGCATTGGTGTATTGGTTGATTTTGCCGGTTCTGAAGAAGTCGGTAAAGACCTGGCCATGCACATCGCCGCAACCAAGCCTAAAGCACTTGATGCCTCAGGTGTGGCTGCTGAAGACATTGCCGCCGAGCGTTCAGTTGCCGAGCAAAAGGCACAAGAATCCGGCAAACCTGCCGATATCGTGACCAAGATGGTTGAAGGTGCGGTTGCCAAGTACTTGAAAGAAGTCACGTTGTTGTCGCAGCCTTTCGTCAAGAACGACAAGCAGTCCGTCGAGCAAATGCTTAAAGAAAAAGGCGCTTCCATTGCCCGCTTCGCACTGTATGTTGTGGGTGAAGGTATCGAGAAGAAAACTGAAGACTTCGCCGCAGAAGTGGCCGCTGCCGCTGCCGGTAACTGATTTTTTCTTCCCGTTTGCTACACCTGGCTGGGTGTAGTTTGCAAGAAGTGTCATAATGCCCGGGCGCACAAGTGCTTGGGCATTGTCACGAAACGAGCCACCTTTCGGGCACCTCATTCAGGATATTCATATGACCACCAGAACCTATAAACGTGTTCTTCTCAAGCTGTCCGGCGAAGCGCTGATGGGTGAGGATTCCTTCGGTATCAACCGCAGCACGATTTTGCGCATGACCGCTGACATCGCCGAGGTCGCAAAACTGGGCGTTGAACTGGCCATCGTCATTGGCGGCGGCAATATTTTTCGCGGCGTTGCACCTGGCGCACAGGGTATGGACCGTGCAACGGCCGACTATATGGGTATGATGGCTACGGTCATGAACGCCCTGGCGTTGCAAGATGCCCTTAAAAATGCAGGTCTCGATGCCCGTGTTCAGTCAGCGTTGAATATTGATCAGGTGGTAGAGCCGTACATTCGTCCCAAAGCATTGCGCTACCTCGAAGAAGGTAAAGTTGTGATTTTTGCAGCGGGTACAGGCAATCCCTTCTTCACCACCGACACGGCCGCCGCATTGCGTGGCGCTGAAATCGGTGCTGAAGTGGTGCTCAAGGCCACCAAGGTAGATGGTATTTACAGCGCCGACCCCAATAAAGACCCCAACGCGACACGTTACAACCGCATCAGCTTTGATGAAGCCATTGTGCGTCGTCTTGAAGTCATGGATGCGACTGCATTTGCGCTGTGTCGCGACCAGAAATTGCCTATCAAGGTGTTCGCTATCAATAAGCCTGGTGCGCTTTCTCGCGTCGTGCAGGGCGAAGATGAAGGCACTTTGGTTCACGTTTGAACAAGGAACAGCTATGAGTCTCTCAGAAGTTAAAAAATCCACCCAAGACCGGATGAACAAAAGCATCGAGTCGCTCAAGACCAATCTGTCCAAAATCCGCACAGGTCGTGCGCATGGCGGTATTCTTGATCACGTTCACGTTGACTACTACGGCTCGCCGGTGCCTGTGGGTCAAGTATCCAATGTGTCTGTCATCGATGCCCGTACACTCAGCGTCCAGCCTTACGAGAAAAACATGGTGGGCCCTATCGAAAAGGCTATCCGTGATTCCGATCTGGGTCTCAATCCCGTGTCTATGGGTGACAACATTCGTGTTCCCATGCCGCCACTCACTGAAGAGCGTCGTCGCGACCTCACCAAGGTCGTCCGTTCAGAAGGCGAAGACGCAAAAGTTGCCGTCCGCAATTTGCGTCGTGATGCCAATGAAACGGCCAAAAAAATGGTGAAAGATAAAGAAATCTCTGAAGATGACGAGCGTCGTATGCACGATGAAGTCCAGAAGATGACTGACAAGTGCGTGGCTGAAATCGACAAAATGGTTCAGCAAAAAGAAGCTGAAATCATGACGGTTTAATCTGTC
>CAYTSJ010000202.1:0-4668 GCA_964440385.1 uncultured Pusillimonas sp.
CCTGGTGGTGCCGGTATCAATTTGGCCAAACAATGGGCTAACTCCGGTTTAGGCGAAAAGACCAAAATGGTTGCTACGCTGTATTCCATGGACGATCGCATGTTGAAGGCAACGGGTGATGCGGGTAAAGGGTTCTTGCTGACCACCCAGTGGGCTGCAAATCTTGATATTCCGGCCAATAAACAGTTCGTTGAAGCGTTCGAAAAAGAGTATGGTCGTCGTCCAACCAACTACGCCGCAACCTCCTACGACACAGCCCGTCTTATGGGTACAGCCCTGAAAGCCGTGGGTGGCGATGTGATCGGTAAAGCCGACCTGTTCCGCGAAACCATGCGCAAAGCCGAGTTCGAAAGTGTTCGTGGCAACTTCAAGTTTGCTGCAAACCACCACCCCGTTCAGGAATGGTTCATGATGCGTGTCGAACCTAACGAAAAGGGCGAACTCGACTATAAATACGTAGAGTCCATCGTGAAAGATCACGTTGACCCGTACGTTGCTGAATGCAAAATGAACTAACTTTCAGCTAATTTGTAATAAATAGTCGGCACTTCCGCTGAAAACTTGAAGATTAAAGCATTTATGTTTACAGTAGCGCCACATTAAAAAGTGCGCTGTTGTCACAATCTTGCAAGACAGCGGGTGCCGACATTTTTGTCAGTACCCTTTTTGGTCTTCGTGCCTGGCGCGGTTTTGTTTCAGCAGACTCAATGTAAAGACCTGTCGGGGGCTCTGTTCACGTAGTCGCAGTGTTCCCGGCGCAAATGGAAAGTACCCATGTATATGTTCATTGAGCAGGCTATGAATGGCCTGCAATACAGTGCCCTGTTGTTCCTGCTGTCGGCTGGCCTGACCCTCATTTTCGGCATCATGAATGTCGTCAATCTGGCGCATGGCTCTTTCTATATGGTTGGCGCGTTTTGTGCAGCATCAGCAGTTGCCATCACGGGTTCTTTTTCAGTGGCTATTCTTGCCGCTATCGTAAGCGCCGCCGTGTATGGACTGATTGTTGAAAAACTCATCATCAGCCGTCTGTATCATCGTGATCACCTTGATCAGGTCTTGGCGACCCTGGGTGTTATTTTCTTCACCAATGCGCTGGTCACCCTGGTGTTTGGTCGCAGCCCGCCTTTCGTCGACATTCCGCCCTTGCTGTCGGGTTCAGTACAGCTGTTGCCGGGTCTGAACTACCCTGTCATGCGACTGGCCTTCATTGGCGCCGGTGTGGTTGTGGCTTTGGGGCTTTGGTTCCTGATTTCCCGCACTCGCGTGGGCATGTTGGTTCGCGCTGGCGCCGACGATGCTGAAACCGTCGAGGCCTTGGGCATTAACATCCGCCGTCTGTTTACCCTGGTATTTGCGCTGGGCGCCTTGCTGGGTGGGTTTGCAGGTGTCATGGCCGCACCGCTACTCGCCGTCGAGATCGGCATGGGCGAAAAAATACTGATTACCACCCTGGTGGTGATTGTGGTGGGTGGCGTCGGTTCAGTCCGTGGTGCTTTAGTCGGCTCTTTGCTGGTGGGCCTGGTCGACTCTTTTGGCCGCGCCTACATTCCTTTAGGCATGTCGCAGCTGCTACCGCCGCAATACAGCGACTCGGTCAGCTCAAGCCTGGTTTCGGCCAGTATTTACATTCTGATGGCGATCGTCCTGCTGGTTAAACCCCGCGGCCTGGTTCCGGCACAAAGGTAAGTAGATCATGAACCGTAAAAATATTATTGTTGGCATCATTTTTGCCTTGCTGTTTCTGGTGCCGCCTGTTGCCACGGTAACCGATGACACCTTTCTGGTCAGCATGGTGACGCGATTTGTCATTTATGCCTTGGCCGCTATCAGCCTCGACCTGATTTTGGGTTACGGGGCCTTGGTCAGCTTTGGTCATGCAGCGTTCTTCGGGATTGGCGGTTATGTTGTCGCGATTCTGGGGTTCCACATGGATATGGGCGACTCCATTTTTGGCTGGGCAGGCAGTAATTCCGCCCTGGTGATCTGGCCATTGGCTATGCTCTTCGCAGCAATTATCGGCGCCATCATGGGGGCATTATCACTGCGCACCAGCGGTATCCAGTTCATCATGATTACTCTGGCCTTTGCGCAGATGTTGTACTTCGTACTGGTCGGCCTGGTGCAGTACGGTGGTGATGATGGCTTGTCGATCACCAATCGTAACGTCATTCCGGGTATCAATATGGATGACAACGTCAGTTTCTACTACGTCTGTCTGGTGCTCATGACGGTTTGGGTACTGGTGTGCCGTCGTATCGTTAATTCGCCCTTTGGTATGGTGTTGCGCGGCTTCAAACAAAACGAGCGCCGCAACGTCAACCTGGGCTATGCCCCGATGCGTTACAAGCTGACGGCATTCATTATTTCGGCGGCAGGTACCGGTCTGGCCGGGGTGTTGTGGGCTAACTATGCGTTGTATGCCAGCCCCGATATGGCGTCTTGGCTCAAGTCAGGCGAACTGATGACCATGATTATTCTGGGCGGTATGGGCACAATTTTCGGTCCCATCATCGGTTCGGCGGTATACCTTGGGCTTGAACAAATTCTGACGGCCTGGACGGAAAACTGGATGTTGTTCCTGGGCCCGGTTCTGATTCTGGTGGTTCTCTTTAGCCGCCGCGGCATTTTCGGCTGGTTGGTCGGAGGACGCAACAATGACTGATAAAACCCCAAAACTTGAAATCCGTAACCTGCGCAAGTCGTTTGGTGCGCTGGCGGCTACCGATGATGTTAATCTTTCGGTGTATGCCGATGAAATCCATGCCCTGATCGGCCCTAACGGGGCGGGTAAAACCACCCTGATTTCCCAGATCAGCGGAGAGATCATGCCCGATTCGGGCCAGATCTTGCTTGATGGCAAAGATATCACCCGGGTCCCTCCCCACCAGCGTGCGGCTGTCGGTTTGGCCCGTTCTTTCCAGATCAGCCAGCTTTATCACGACTTCACCGTTGAAGACAACGTGGCGATGGCGGTCCAGGCAGGCACCAACAAACGTTTTAGTATGTGGCGTGATGCCCGCAAAGATCAGGCTTTACGCGGCCCTGCACGTGACGCATTGGCCAAGGTCGGTCTGATGCATCGTGCCAACGATCTGGTGTCATCGCTGGCCCATGGTGAAAAGCGCCAGCTTGAATTGGCCGTGGCGTTGTCATTGAATGCGCCGGTATTACTGCTCGACGAACCTATGGCTGGCTTGGGGGCTGAAGAGTCCCTGCTCATGAAGGACATCTTGCAAAGCCTCAAGGGTCAGTACGCCATGCTGCTGGTCGAGCACGACATGGATATTGTTTTCGCACTGGCCGATCGTTGCACCGTGCTGGTTTATGGTCACCCTATCTTTACCGGCACGCCCGACGAAGTCCGTGATCATCCCGAAGTGCGCGACGCTTATCTTGGAAACGAATGATGCTGAAAGCTGAAAAACTTGAATCCGGCTACGGTCAAAGCAAGGTCTTGTTCGGGCTTGATCTTGATATTCCGGCCAACACCGTGGTGTCCCTGATCGGACGTAACGGTATGGGCAAAACCACTACCGTGCGTACCATCATGGGGATGCTGCCCTTGCGTGCCGGCACCTTGCAGTTTGGTGGAGAGGTGGTCAATGGCTATCGGCCAAATCGTATCGCCCGTCTGGGTTGTGGTCTGGTACCAGAAGGTCGCCATGTTTTCCCGTCGCTCAGCGTCTACGAAAACCTGTATGCCACCGCACGCAACGACCATAAGGGACGCTGGGATCTTGATGCTGTTTACGAGTTGTTCCCTCGCCTGCACGAGCGTCGTACACAATCCGCCCGTACCTTGTCGGGCGGTGAGCAACAGATGCTGGCAATTGGGCGTGCGCTCTTGACCAACCCCCGTTTGCTGATTCTTGATGAAGCCACCGAAGGTTTGGCTCCGGTCATTCGCCACGAAATCTGGGCGTGTCTGAATCGTCTGAAAAGCGAAGGTCAAACCATCTTGCTGATCGACAAGAACCTGAAAGAAATGCAGCACCTGGTCGATTGTCACCACATTATCGAAAAGGGTCGTATTGTCTGGAAGGGTTCGTCTGACGAACTGCTGGCTCAGCCCGAACTGGTCAACCAGTATTTGGGCGTCTGATCACCCGGTGATCTTGAGGCTTTGATGCGCTGGCCGGGTGCCCTCCTGGCCTGATCCTGCAAGCAGGTGACCCGACTGGCGTTTTGCGTTCAAGTCGGGTTTTTTATTGCTTCGAGAATAAGCAACGCGGGAAATAAGCGCACGTGTGGTGAGCGTTGCCAGGGTCTCAGGGCCTGGGATAAGGCGCAGGTCAGGCCTGCAAAGACGCTGCAATCAGGTCTGCGGTTTTTTGATAATGCTGTGTCAGCAATTGGGTGGCTACCGGGATGTCCCGGCTAAGGGTGGCCTCGACCAGATTGCGGTGTTCGCTGGAGACATCGCGGGGTGCCGCATTTTTGTACAGGTTAACCAGCATCGGGCGGCGGTAGCGCTCGGTCTGGATATACAGTTTCATTGAAAATTCAAGCAGCCACTCAGAGTCACAGGCACTGATCAATGCCTGGTGCAAGGCCAGATGCCGGTGTTCGATCTGGTCGTAGTTGGCGTCCGGGTTTTCAAGCGTGTTGTCGACATGTTTGCTGGCGTTACCATCGTTGTTAACGGTACTGACGACCCCATGTTTG
>CAYTSJ010000203.1:0-4643 GCA_964440385.1 uncultured Pusillimonas sp.
CGCACCTTGTGTCGGGCAGATCAGTCTGGAAGACTATCAGGCCGATGTCAGTCGTGCCGTGCGTTTCCTTGACGGCAAGGCCAACGAGGTCATGGCCGACATTGAGCAACGCATGTTTACGGCGTCTGAACAGCTGGCTTTCGAGCAAGCGGCTGTTTTGCGAGACCAGATGGGGGCCCTTTCCCGGGTCTTGCAGCAGCAAACCATGGAGGAGATCGGTAACGATGACGTCGATATCATCGTGGTCCTTATATCGGGTGGGCGCGTCTGTGTGAATCTGGCCATGGTGCGTGGTGGTCGACATCTGGGCGACAAAGCTTTTTTCCCGACCCATACCGATGGTGACGAGCCGGGTGAAATCCTGACGGCGTTTGTCGGGCAGCATTACCTTGATCGTCCGATGCCCTCGGTGATGGTCTGTTCTCATGCCTTGTCTGACGCAGGCTTGATGGACTTGCTGCAAGAACAAACCGGACGAAAGGCACGCATTCTGACCCGACCCCAGGGGGTGCGCAAATCGTGGCTTGAACAAGCGCGCAACAATGCCGAGCTGTCACTGGCACGGTTGTTGACTGAGTCCGGAGCGCGTGCTGCCCGAACCCTGGCGTTGGCTGAAACATTGGGTCTGGATACCGACCCTGCCAGGCTGGATGAATTGTGTATCGAGTGTTTTGATATCAGTCATACCGCAGGTGAAGCGACCCAGGCCTCTTGCGTGGTGTTCCGTCATCACGAGATGCAGTCTTCGTTATATCGTCGTTACAACATCGCCGGCATTACGCCCGGTGACGATTACGCCGCCATGAAACAGGTGCTCATGCGGCGTTTTAGCCGTGTTGCCGACGGGCAGGCCGAGTTGCCCGACATCGTCCTGATAGATGGTGGCAAGGGGCAGGTCGAGGTGGCGCGTCAGGTTTTTGCAGAATTGGGCCTTGATACCCAGGTGCTGGTGGGCGTGGCCAAAGGGGAAGGGCGCAAGGTAGGTCTGGAAACCCTGGTGTTTGCTGACGAGCGTGAGCCCGTGGCCTTGGGGTTGGAATCGGCAGCCCTGATGCTGGTCGCCCAAATCCGTGATGAAGCCCACCGCTTTGCGATTACCGGCATGCGGGCGCAGCGTGCCAAAGCACGCAACGTCTCTCGCCTCGAGGAAATTGAGGGGGTAGGTGCCAAACGGCGCCAAAAGTTACTGGCTCGCTTTGGCGGTTTTTCGGGTGTGGCCAACGCCAGTATTGATGAACTGCGCAGTGTCGAAGGGATCTCGGCTGAATTGGCCGAGCGCATTTATTTTGCCCTCCGATAAGTTAGTATTACGCCTATGCCAATCAATCTTCCCATGATGCTGACGTGGCTGCGAATCCTCATGATTCCGCTTTTCGTCGCTTTTTATTATTTTCCCGAAAGTCTGGTTTCTGTGTCTGTCCGGGATGCTGCGGCTGCGCTTGTGTTTATTGTGGCTGCAATCACTGACTGGTTTGATGGCTGGCTGGCACGCCGCTGGAATCAGACTTCGGCATTTGGCGCTTTTCTTGACCCTGTCGCCGACAAACTGATGGTGTCCGCCGCGTTACTGGTATTGCTCGATCTGCAGCGCGTCGATGTTTTCATTGCGTTCATCATCATCGGACGTGAAATCACCATTTCTGCCTTGCGCGAATGGATGGCCAAAATAGGTGCCAGTGGCAGCGTCGCAGTGCATTGGTTAGGAAAATTCAAGACAGCGGCACAAATGGTGGCCATACCATGCTTGCTTTATTGGCAGCCTTTGTACGGTGTTCCTATGTCCTGGGTGGGTGTGGTCCTCATTGTCATTGCGGCCGTGCTGACCGTTTGGTCGATGTTTTATTACTTGAAGCGCGCCTGGCCACAAATCCGGGCCAAATCAGGTGTTGCCTGAGGTCATCCATCCCTCTTGTGATGCACCGCTTTTTGCAAAAGCGCTTTGTTTTATACCCTGCTGCCATGACCGCTATCACTGCCGATACACTTGTCGATACACCCCAGATCAGGCGTAAAGACTGGCAAATCATTTCTCTGATCGGTGCGGCGCATGCCTGCTCGCATTTTTTTCAACTGGTGTTTCCGACGCTGTTCATCGCATTGAACCTCGAGTTTGGTTTCAATTTCAGCCAGCTTGGCTTGCTGGTTGCGATTTTTTTTGTGGTCTCCGGGGTGGGGCAGGCTGCCTCGGGCTTTCTGGTTGACCGTGTAGGGCCTGCGCCCATACTTGTTTTTGGTTTGGCCAGTTTTGTTGTCGCCAGCATTCTTATTGCCTCTACCAACGGCTACGCGATGTTGGTGCTTGCAGCCTTGGTGGGTGGTTTGGGTAACGCGATTTTTCACCCTGCCGATTACTCCATCCTGAATCATCAGGTCAGTGCCAGGCGTCTGGGTCATGCTTTCAGTATGCATGGGTTCACGGGTAACCTGGGGTGGGCGCTCACACCGCTGTTCATGTCAGCCCTCATTTACCTGGCGAATTGGCGTGTGGCCGCATTAGGTTCTGGTGTGCTGGTCCTGGTTGTGTTGCTATGGGTGTGGTTATGGCGCGATTTGGTATCGGGTCATGCGGCGTCAGGCCTGGCAAAGACCTCTGTCAATGCATCAGCTTCGTCAGCGAGCAATAGTCTGCAACATGGGCAGGCGGTTAATGCAAACGATTCCCTGGCCTCCAAATCTGTGGGTCAGACTTTGCATTATCTGGTTCGTCAGCCTGCACTCTGGGGGGCGTTTTTCTTTTTCGCCCTGACCTCGACAGCGTTGTCGGTGGTTCAAAATTACAGCATCCCCATGCTGGGTGAGGTTTATGGCATTGACCCTGTGATTGCAGGGTCAGCCCTCTCGGCGTATATGCTGGCTTCTGCGCTGGGCATGATTCTCGGTGGTTTTCTGGTTGGCCAGAATTTGCGAACCGAATTGACGATTGCCGCCTCATTGATTGTGGCGGGGGTGTTGTTATTGGCCCTGGCTTCAGGTTTGATCAATGCCTGGCTTGCCATGGTTGCCGTCGCTTTAGGGGGCTTTTGCTCGGGGGTCTCCACACCTTCGCGCGATATGCTCATCCGCCGTATTACGCCCAAAGGGGCAACGGGTGCAGTCTACGGCCTGGTTTACTCGGGTATGGATGTTGGGGCTTCGCTGGCACCGTTTGGTTTTGGCTTGATGCTTGACGCCGGTATGGCCCGTGGCCCCTGGGCGGGTGGTGCAGTGGCGTTTGTTGTGGCCGCGGCGGTGGCCATGGTGATCGGTCGTTCGGCCGCCGCCCGCCGCTGAAATCGCTTACTGGCGCTGTGTGCGGTTTAACGAAACAGTGCAATTTGACTCGCTGCTGCGCCATGGGTTGATGTCGAGCCCCCCGCGCCGGGTGTAACGGGCGTAAACCGTTAACGAGGTTGGTTTGCATTCGCGCCAGATATCGCAATACAACGTTTCTACGCAGTGTTCGTGGAATTCGTTGTGCTGACGTAAAGACACGATATATTGAAGCAAAGTTGCCCGATCAATTTTTGGGCCGGTGTAACTGATCTGAACACTGCCCCAATCGGGCTGTCCGGTCACCGGGCAATTTGATTTCAGCAAATCAGAAGTCAGCGTTTCGGTCACCACCGTTTCCAGATCGCAGCGCAAAAGCTCGGGTGCGGGTTGGTAGCGAGTAATCTCTAGGTCAAGCCCATCAATGCTTTCACCCGTAAGCCCGCGGCATTCAAGCGCTTGTTCGGGGTGAAGCAACGCGATGTGAATTTTTACTTTTCCACCCGCTGCGCCCTCCAGATCGCGTTGCATCAAGGCCAAAACTTGCTCAAGGCTGTCAAACCGGCTTTCGTTGAACGAGTTCAGATACAGCTTGAAAGATTTCGATTCGATCAGGTTGGGTGTGTCGTGAGGGATGATGAATTGTCCCATGGCAACCACCGGCTTTCCTTTTGGATTCAGCCAGGAAAGTTCGTAAGCCGTCCAGATGTCGGCGCCATGCCACAAGGGCAAATCACCCAAGAGGGCGCGATTGCCCGCACGACCGATCGGAAACAGCACTGAAGCATCATAGGTTTTTGGGTAACTTACGGTGTTTCCGAGCGGCGCATGGTCGAGTTCTTTGTGGGTCATGTCAAATTCTTGATGAACAGGTTACGGGTTTAAAACGTAGGCGATGAACAACGCATTTTAGCGGCGGTTGATTTTCGTCAAGAAAGAACGCGGCTGGCTGGGTTACATTGCCCGCATGTCAGCCTGGACTTTATTCTCGCCTCCTGTCAATTTATCCCCCGCCGATCGCAACGATCGTCGTCACATGCTTGCGCGTTTGGGGCTGGCCTGGTTGGGCATGATGCAGGTCATGATGTTTGCCTTTCCGGGGTATCTACGCGACAAACCCATGTCAGCTGAAGATTTGTCTTTCCTTGATGAGGCGATTGTCCTGTTGAACTGGATCAGCCTGGTTTTAACCGTTCCCGTCGTTTTGTATTGCGCCTGGCCCGTATGGCGTGGTGCTGTCGCACGCATTCGCAAGGCAGCGATCAGTATGGATGTTCCTGTCGCTCTGGGTATTTTGGCAGCGTTTATTCCAAGCGCTTACGCCACTTTTACAACGCATGGCGAAGTTTATTTCGAATCGGTCACCATGTTTGTGGCCTTTTTGCTTACGGCCC
>CAYTSJ010000204.1:0-4591 GCA_964440385.1 uncultured Pusillimonas sp.
TCCAGAGGGCATGTGTGAGGCTGCCCAGCAAGGGTTTTATCGCCGAAGCGCGTTGCAGCAGTGACAACAGGGCTTGACCGACCAGCGTCTGCTCAGGTGCTCGAGACAAACGTGCCGTTAACCAGAGCCACACCCCGCCCAGACCTGAGGGTTGTGTTCCGGGCATCAGGAGCGTTATCAACCAGAATAAAAACATCAGGCTGTTCAGCCCCAGTAGTACCACCAGCCCCTGTGCCAGATTGACGGGCCGGGTGCCGTCCCCCAGAGCGCCCAGCGCCATGCCCGTCCCCGAAATGATAGCGAGGATGCACAGTGCCCAGAACATGAGTTTCGAGACCCTGCGCCACTGCTGCAGGCGTTCATGCAACCCTTCACGAATACCCAGTAGCTGTGCCCGCTTCAGTATCCGTGCGTTGAAGTCGCCCCCTGCGTGTTGCGCTGCCTGTGTTTCTGTCTGGTCTTCCAGCGGCCCGTCGCGCGTTTCGTGGAGTCGGAGTACTTCGGTGAGCCAGAGGGCGTTGAAGGAGGGGGCGTTGTGCATCGGCAAGGTAAAAGGGTGGATAAAGGCCTGTAAGGCAGAAAAGATAATAGGCCGGCTGGATCTGTGCGTCCAGTTTAAGGAAGGGACGGGTAGTTTATGTTTGATTCTTCGGGGCCCGGATGATGTTCAGGTACGATATGCAACGCCTGGTGCCGGGCGTCGACAAGGCAACCTAGCTTTTTATTAAAAGAAGGAGCCCGAACGTTGAGGGCTTCAAGTAAAGGAAATCCGTTCGTGAAGAAAATCGTGGTCGTAGGCGGCGGACACGCCGCTGCCCAGTTTTGCGCCTCCATCCATGAAGCCGCCGCAGCTCAAGAGGTTCACCTGACCTTGGTGACTGAAGAAGCATTTTTGCCTTATCAAAGACCGCCGCTGTCCAAAACCTGGATAAAAGATGAAAACCCGCAGCCTGCCTGGCTCCGTCCGGCAAGTTTCTATGCCGATAAAAACATTGATGTGCGTCTCGAAACCAAAGTCACATCGATTGATGCCACAGCACATACCCTGAAGCTCTCGTCGGGCGATACCTTGTCTTACGACACACTGGTGCTGGCCACGGGTACGCGCGCACGGACGCTGCCTTTGTTCGATGACGGGTTCAGCAATGCAGGTGCATTGCGCACAATTGCCGATGCACAACGTTTACGTGAACAGATCAGTGCCGCTCAGAATGTTCTGGTGCTTGGTGGTGGTTTCATCGGGCTGGAAATTGCGGCAACGTCTGCGGCGTTGGGCAAGCAGGTCACAGTACTGGAAGCCTCAGACCGGATGCTGGGGCGTTCAGTGTCTTCAGAAGTGTCAGATTGGTTACTGCAGGCCCATCGTGCTGCGGGTATAAGCATCGAGCTGGGTGCCCGTGCCGATCGCCTTGAGGTGGTTGATGACAAGGTGACTGGCGTCTGGGTTGCTGATCGATTGTACCCGGCAGATGTAGTTGTGGTTGGGGTGGGGGCTGAGCCTAATATCGAAATGGCTAAAGCGGCAGGTCTGGAATGTGATAACGGGATTGTCGTGAATGAGTTCATGCAAACCAGCCAACCGGATATTTATGCCATTGGCGATTGCACGGCATTTACTTCGTATGCCTCGGGGCGTCGCATGCGTCTTGAGTCGGTTCAAAATGCCAACGATCAGGCACGTTGCGCTGCGCGCAGTATTTTGGGCGACCCGGCACCGTACACCGCGATGCCATGGTTTTGGTCTGATCAAGGTGCGATTCGTATTCAAATTGCGGGCGTGCCGGAAAAGCATCACGAGCGTTTTGTGCGTGGCGATGTGTCCAGTGGCAAGTTTTCTGTGCTTTATTTCGACGGCAATGTTTTGACGTGCGCTGAATCGGTCAACCTGCCTGCCGATCATATGGCGGCACGTCGGTTGATTGCCGGCAAGGTCGCCCTTGACCGGCAGCAGGCGCTAGACCCTGCAGTGGCACTCAAGACGCTTGATCAGGCGTGATTTGTACATTTCTGCCGGCACGCATACCAAAGGCAAAGGAACCACTGGCCATCAGCAAGTAGAGCACGGCAACTGAGTGCCAGTTGCCGGTGTATTCATACAAGATGCCCACCATGACCGGACCGGTGGCCGCAACCGTATAGCCTACGCCTTGCGACATGCCGGACAGCGCCGCCGCCACTTGCGGGCTGGAGGCGCGCAGCACCAGCAGCGCCAGCGCCATGCTGAATACGCCACCCAGCCCCATGCCCAGAATGACCGACCAAAGCCACATGGTGCTCATGGGGGCGTAAATGGTGGTCATCAGACCTGTCACGGTCAGCCCGATCATGAGTGCAATGGTCAAGCGCTGGTCTTTAGCCCGCGACGCCATGATGGGGGCTGACAGCGATGTGACAAACTGCCCGAGCATGCAAATTGACAGCATGAAGCCCGCCGTTAATGGTGTCATACCACGGTCAACCAGTATGACCGGCAGCCAGCCAAAGACGCAGTAAGCAATGCCGGACTGGATTCCCATGAACAGCGAGACGTGCCAGGCCAGGGCATTGCGGCGCAGACGGGGTAGTTTGGCTGCATTCGCAGTTGAGGGCTGATGAGTGTTTGCCCGTGAATAGGGTAGCCAAAGGACAATGGCAGCGACAAGGGGCGCATCCCAGAAAAACAGTGCCCAACGCCAGTTGCTGCCAGGTATGGATTCGATGGGTACCGTCAGGGCTGCCGCGACAGCAGCGCCCAGGCAAAGCGAGGTTGAATACAGGCCCATGATGTCGCCTGCCTGTGTGGGAAAATTTTTCTTGATCAGGCTGGGTAAAAGCACCATGACGACACTGACACCGGCCCCGCAGATCAGGGTGCCCGCAAACAAACCCGGGGTGCCAAACAGGCTGCGCAAAACGACCCCGGCCAACATCACCAGCATGGCGATCAAGACCAGTTGTTCGGCAGAACGCAGTTTCAACAACCGTGGCGCAAACGGGGCAAAGGCGCCGAAGCACAGCAGGGGCAGGGTGAGTAAAAGACCAATCAGGCTGCCTGACATAGCCAGGTCATGCCGGATGGACTCCACCACAGGACCGACGCTAATCAGTATCGAACGCAGGTTGACTGAAATGACGCAGATCACAAAAACCAGCAAGAGTTGCGAGCGAAGGGTATTGCGCGCTTTTGGGGTGTCGGGTGTTGGGCTAATTGCCGGCTTGGGTAGTTGCATGGCCGAAGGGTGTCTGGTTTGTCTCGTGCAAGGCGCCAGAACAGCGCCGTGCATTCATTGATATTTTGTTCTTGCCACAAAAACGTAGCGATGCCATACCATAGCATCTGACGCCTTACAGTGTGCTTTAATGCCTGCAACATTCTTGAGTTGCTATTTGAAATTTTGACCCTTTAACGTCGTTGTTTGCCATGTCAACATCACTTTCCGGTTCTTCCCTTGTTTCAAATCGTTTTGCCTACTTCATCTTCATGGCAGGCGTATGCGCGGCGTTACATGTCTGGAAATTGCCGCCGGCATTGCCTGAATTGCAGCGCCAGTTGGGGATGACACTGGTTGAGTCAGGGTTTTTGCTGTCTTTGGTTCAGCTTGGCGGAATGACACTGGGTGTTCTTGTGGGGTTGATGGCCGAGAAAATCGGGTTAAGGCGTTGCATTCTGATCGGTATGAGCGTGCTGGCTTTCAGTTCTGCGGCCAGCACCCTGTTTGATACCAAAACCGCCCTGTTGGCTTTTCGTGCCCTTGAGGGGGTCGGGTTTCTGATGGTTGTCATGCCGGCACCCGGTATGATCCGCCGGCTGGTTGAGCCGGCTTATCTCAGTCGGCTATTGGGCTTGTGGGGGGCATACGTTCCATTTGCGACGGTATTGGCCTTGGTTGTCGGCTCCTGGATTCTGACGCTGTCATCCTGGCAAGTGCTATGGTGGGTGCTTGCATTATTGACCTTTGCGATTGGTGTAATGATCTATCGGCAGGTGCCCTCTGATGCTGCTTACCGTGCCGCAGTTTCTGCAGATTCGTCTGGGAAAGCCATTGAAAAACCACCTAAAGCGCTTCAGTTGGTTGGCCAGACACTGAGCTGCAAGAATGTCTGGTTGGTGGCGTTGTGTGCTTTAGTGTATGCCGCCCAATGGATGGCGGTGGTTGGGTTCTTGCCTACAATTTATGTCGCCGCTGGTTATTCCGGGACGATGGCCGGCCTGATGGCGGCCCTGGTGGGTGGCGCCAACGTCATTGGCAACTTGAGCGGTGGCAAGCTGGTTCATCAGGGCTTCAAACCGCACAATCTGATCATCACGGCCTTTATCGGCATGGCCACATGCACGTTCATTGCATTTGGTCTGGGTGTGCCGACCTGGCTGCAACTGCTGATGGCCTTTGTGTTTTCGGCTATCGGTGGCTTGATCCCGGGCAACATGTTTTTCCTGGTGCTTCAAGTGGCCCCTTCCCGCCAGGCCTCTTCAACATCGGTAGGTTTGATGCAGCAGTGCCTGTCAACGGGTCAATTCATGGGCCCACCTCTGGCCGCCTGGGTAGCGACACTGGCCGGGGGGTGGCACTTGACCTGGGTGGCGACAGGGCTGTTATCGGCGATTGGTGTT
>CAYTSJ010000205.1:0-4567 GCA_964440385.1 uncultured Pusillimonas sp.
TCCATGCCAAGGACGACGCAGCACGGCAGTGGTACGAATCCTGGGAATTCGAGCCCAGCCCGACTGATCCGTACCATCTGTTCCTGATGCTCAAGGATCTCAAAGGCATGTTGAGCTGAGGTGGTGTCTCCACCTCAGAGTCCGACTCTCTCCCGCTGCTCATCCCACAGCGCTGGCGGATCAAGGCGACGGGCGATGGAGGAACGCACAGACTCGACGCTGAGCTGTTCGCCCTCTATCTCGCTGGTCTTGATGACGTCCTCGGTCAGCGCCAACAAGCTGGCCTGGTCGCGCAGAGCCATTCCGACATCGGCCAGTCGACCCAACAGCATGAAATTGCATATAACATCGCACACATGGAACGCAACACACTTACAGCAAACAAGGCGACATTTCGCAATTGAAGTCATCGAGCGTCACACAAAGCATCGTTTCAGAAAGTTGTACGTGATTTATCAATATCAGACATGTCAAGCCAAATAATGGCAATACCCAGTAATAGAAACCGGTATTCAACACCCGCATTACCCGCCATCCGGGTCATCACGACCGGCGGGACGATTGCCGGCGCCGGGGCTGATGCCAGCCGCTCGGCCTAC
Organism: uncultured Pusillimonas sp.; assembly: GCA_964440385.1. GTDB lineage: Bacteria > Pseudomonadota > Gammaproteobacteria > Burkholderiales > Burkholderiaceae_B > Neopusillimonas. The sequence continues at coordinate 600 of CAYTSJ010000205.1, forward strand.
ACTGCGGGCGTCATGCAAGCTGAAGACCTTATCGCTTCGGTCCCCACATTGGGCGCCAAAGCAACCATCTCGCTCGCATCCCCTTTCAGTAAAGACAGTGCCAACCTGACTGAAGCCGATTGGCTAACGCTAACTCAAGCCGTTCTGGAAGCACAAAACGATGAATCCATCGATGGCATTGTCATCACGCATGGTACGGACACACTTGAAGAAACGGCATGGCTGCTACACCTGGCATTACCTCTGGGAAAACCGGTCGTCATGACCGGAGCCATGCGTCCGGCCACGGCCTTATCCCCTGACGGGCCCATGAATTTATTCAATGCCGTCAGTGTCGCCAGCTCGAAACGGTCTCAGGGGCGCGGTGTACTGGTGGTCATGAACGACGCCATTTTTCGCGCGGATACGGTAACCAAAACGCATACGACGGCCCTACAGGCTTTTTCGTCCGGGCAACCGGGCCCTGTGGGTCAGGTTCAGGTGGGTGAGGTCCGCTTTTATACCCCCCCTGCCCCCGGCCCTTTGGCCGGCCATTTTGCCGCCTCCGGCCCGAAAGTCAGAGACTTGTTTTCCACCCCTCTGCCCAAAGTGGCTATCGTATTCCTTCACGCCGGATTTTGGCCTGAGTTGCTGGATGCCGTGATGGCCATACCCGGATTATCGGGCATCGTTCTTGCGGGTCTGGGAGATGGCAACATTCCGGAGACGGTTTTTGGTTTGTTACGACAGGCACAATCTAAACAACTCCCCGTGATTCGCAGCACCCGAATCGGGCAGGCCTCCGTCAGTGCAGACTACAACCAACTGGACAGCCGCTTTGATTTGTTGTGTTCCGGCCCGCTGAGCCCACAAAAAGCGCGAATCCTGTTAGCACTGGGGCTGACCTCTGAGCGCGACGATCCGCCTCAAGACGGACGACACGGCCGCCTGCTGGCGCTTTTCAAGAACCTTGCCTCATAGCGCACGAAATGTAAGAAACAACTGTTACACTCGGCCCGTCTTTCAGGCACGATGCGCCTGCCAACCCGAAAAAAGTTGTGAGCAGAATATGTTCAGTACCCTGGCAATTGTTGTATCTCTTTTACTACTGATGTACCTGGCCTACCGCGGCGTTACCGTGCTGCTTCTGGCACCACTCATGGCGGCCGTTGCGGTATTGCTCTCGGGCGAAATTAGCGTTTATCTGCCGCTTTATACCGATACGTTCATGAAGGCACTGGGCAATTATGTCATTCAGTTCCTGCCTATCTTTTTACTGGGTGCTTTATTCGGGCAGCTGATGGCTGACTCCGGGGCTGCGCACACTATTTCACGCTGGATTGTGACCAAACTGGGTGACAAGCATGCCATCGTCACCGTCGTGCTGGCCTGCGGGGTACTGACGTATGGGGGCGTTTCGTTGTTTGTGGTCGCTTTCGCCATTTACCCGATTGCCAAAGACCTGTTCCATACGGCGAATATTCCCAAAAGGCTGATCCCTGCCACCATTGCACTGGGCTCGTTCACATTCAGCATGACAGCGCTGCCAGGCACGCCGGCAATCCAGAATGCTATCCCCATCCCGTATTACGGCACCAATGTTTTCGCAGCACCTGGGCTGGGGCTGATTGCAAGCACCATCATGCTGTCAGGCGGGCTGTGGTGGTTGCACAGCCGGGCAGCCACGGCCCGACGTAACGGCGAGGGCTATGGCCAACATGCGGACGATACCGACAACTTGGCGGCACCTGAGACTGCAAATCGCGAGGCGTTGTCGCACATGCCACTTTTTCTGGCGATCTTGCCATTGATTCTGGTCATTGGTGTTAACGCCCTGTTCACCTACATCGTCTTTCCGCACATCGACATGAGTTTTGTCACAGCACGTTTTCCACAGCTGACACCCGCCAAAGTGACGGGTCTATGGGCGCTGATTATTGCGTTGGCAACGGCATGCACCGTCCTGATTGTGTCTCGTCTGGGCCACTGGACCCACCTGCGCGAAACAATCAACAAAGGGGTATTCGGATTCATGCTGCCGCTATTCAATACGGCCTCTGAAGTGGGCTACGGCGCCGTGATCGCCGGTTTGGCAGGGTTTGCAATCATTCGCGATGCCGTCCTGAATGTGACCCCTGGAAACCCGTTGATTTCCGAAGCGATTGCCATGAATGTGCTTTCAGGCATTACCGGCTCGTCGTCGGGAGGTCTGAGCATTGCGCTGCAAACCCTGGGGCCAGACTATTTACGCATGGCTGAAGCGGCCGGCATCAGCCCCGATCTGATGCACCGTGTTGCGGTCATGGCCGCCGGTGGTTTTGATACCCTGCCCCACTGCGGTGCCATTATCACGCTACTGGCCATTTGTAACTTGACGCACCGCCAGTCGTATTTGAACATTGCCGCCGTAACCATCATCACGCCTATGGCCGCATTGATTGCCGTGATTGCCTTGGGAACGATGTTCGGCAGTTTTTAAAGTGAAATACGGTCCGGTCGGCAACATCAAGTCGCCGTCCAAATAAAACCAGTACTCAAGAAAACGGGCTGACAATCATCAACCCGTTCGCCTTTGGCTTTTACTGAAAGGCAGCCGTCCCGCTGCCTGCCTGCTGCGCAAACTGCTTGAGCGGGACTGACTTTTGAGCTTTCAACGACTTCAGCTGGTTCAAGTCAAAGCCCACATAATTCAAAGCCCCATAACCACGAATATAAAACGTACGACGATCAAGGTCGGACAGCGATGTCCACGACGTATATTCCGAGGTATACAACGGCTCACCGGTCACAGCGGGTGCGGTGATGTTGGCTATTTCTTCTTCGAAGCGCTCGTCAATGGTGATGCCACGAGGACGATCGAAGTTGTTCATGACGTGTGACAAGGTTTGCACGGCCTCATCGGGTGTTTTCGCCTTTTCTGCGAACTGCGAGTAATACACTGCGCGCACAAAACGGCCCACCGACGTATTTGAGGCCGGCAACGCGACCGTTGCAATCCCTGAATCGGGCTGCTTGAAGTCCACCCCGTTCAGCGTCAATTTAGATTGATCTTTGTTGTTCAGGAAGGTGTAGTTATTCAGGTTGGTCTGATGCCACTGAAACTCGGGCCCATTGGTCATGACACCCAGGGGGTTGTCGATGACATGTTGCTTGCCTTGCGAAAACTCAACCACAATCGACGCACCAGACGCATCGTGCAAGGTGTAGTGAAATGGCGTCTTCAAGATACCCATGGGCAATAACGCCGTCACCAGCACAGGTTGCTTGGCCAACGCGGCCTTGACCTCGGCCACGTTCTTGAAATTCGACAAGGTCCAGGCACCCAGATCAATGGCAGCCAGCACTGCACTGGTTTTACCCACCATATCGCGCGGCCCCTCGGTGCTGGCAAAAGCCAGCAGACTGAAGCTCATCCCGGCTTCGTTGATGCCTTCAACAACTTTCGATGCTTTGCTGACCGGATCGGGAACGGTGACGGAAATGAAGGCGTACCTGGAAGCAAAGGTCAGGTCAGGGTGCTCTTTAACCTGGGAGTCAAACTTCGAACCCACCGGAAAATACGTGACCTCGTAAGGTAACTCCATGGGCAACTCCATGGTGCGCCCGGCATAAGGCATGCCTTGAGCATCTTTATACAGCAATGAGGTACAGGCCTGGCTTAACGCAGGCAATGTCATCAACCCCACTAATGCTGTTGCGCCAAACTTCTTGCCATACCTGGTTATCTTGCTCATTGCTTGTTACCCACAGAAAAGTTAAAGAAATACTCAATGCGCGTGCGCGGAAGCCGGCTTGCTGCCTTGCCTGGAAGGCAGGTCTGTCATGGCGTGCACATAGACCTGGACGACAACCGGGCCGGCTTCTTCAAAGACCAGCGTCAAGGGAAACGGCTGATCTTTGACCAAGGGTTGCTTCAAACCCATCAGCATGATGTGCAGGCCACCGGGTTCCAGTGCAACGCTGGCTGATGATACCAGTTCGATGGCGTC